>CABUOE010000023.1 GCA_902493155.1 uncultured Eubacteriales bacterium | reverse complement strand
TGGCCTCCAAAAGAGCTTTTCTCTTCTCATAGGAAAAATAGCACTCCTTGCCCTTTCCCCTATTGAATTCGTCAGTAGACAGGGCGACGATCAGATAATCTCCCTGTTCTTTTGCCCGCCGGAGCAGGTTGATATGCCCGTAATGGAGCAGATCGAAGGTACCGTAAGTAATCACTTTTTTCATTCGGATAAATTCCTTTCCCGCAAGCGTTAAAGCTTAATCCCGGCGATTTCCAGAACCCGTTCACAGTCCCTGCCGCCTTCAAATTTATTTACAAGGCCGTTTACCTTTTGCCGTTTTTCTTTATAATCGTCTTTTCCGTTCAACAGGTCGTCCACAAACCCCAAAAACTGCTCCGGCGTATTGATAAAGGCCCCCGGCATCAGTTCGTAGGGGTCATCCACCACAAACCCGCGATTTTTCATGTATTCCCCAATGTCGTCCACCGTAAATCCGATGGGACGGTCGAGCAGCAGATAATCAAAATACACCGACGAATAATCGGTAATCAGCGCGTCGGCGTGGGACAGCAGCTCGTAAAGGTTGCACTGCGTCGCCTGCATCCGGGCGTTGGTGACGATTTTAATGTTGCTGAAGCTTTGGGTGTCGATAAGGCTCAAATCCTGCGCCGGATGGATTTTCGCAATCATCAGGCAGTTTTTCCCTTTGAGCCGCTCGTTGACCCGCTCCATGTCCTTTCGGTCAGACAAGATGGGAAGGCCTGTCCCGTCCGCTGCTTCAATGTCGTCTTGCCCGAGAAAATCCGACTGACGGAAGGTGGGCATCCACAGAATCACCTTGTCGTATTCTTCCTCAAACCCCAGCTGCTTCAGCGCGTCGTTTTGCACAAACATCGCGTCGTTTCTGGGATGGCCGCAGACTTTCACTTGCTCTTCACGGCAACCAAAGGACTTCTGAATAATGGGCGCAAAAAAGTCCGACGCCGCCAGCACGTAAGTGAAAAAATTATAGTCCCTGTCGTCCAGATAGTTGCCGATTTTTTTCAGCGGTGACCCATGGGTAGTATTAATCACCACCTGCTTTTTAGACGGCTTAACCGGATACTTTCCAAAGGAAAAAAAGAAATACTTGGAGGTAAAAAAATGTTTCACTCCCGCTCCGGGGCTCACAAACTGCACATTGTCAGGATGAGGCCGCGCCACAAAATCCTTCCAGTCGTTGACAGCACAGATAATCTGATATCTGGAGCAATCCCGGGATACCACGTAATCGTAGATCGCCTTAGCGTTGTCCCGAAATCCCATATTGCTGTAAAACACAATCTTGTTTGGATTTTTAGGAATCATTTTATTGACAGCGGACAGCAGCCCGCTCATTTTCAAAATCGCTTCTTTATTCATCATTGCCTCAATTCTTCCGGAGGAATTTTTTGTAGACAAAGCTTCTTAGCCCGTTGGGCATCAGGCTCACCGCCACATGGGCCATGGAGGAGCTAAGGTAGTCCCCATAACTGCTGAGACCCAGTTTATGAATTTTCTTTTTGACCGCCACAGCGCTTTTCAGATACTTCCATCCACCCCGACGCCTAAACATATCTCCCCCCGTGCGGAAATAGAGCAGATACTGGTCGAGGTTCCTCCCTTTGGCGCCGTTCATGAGCATCCTAGCCCAAAGGTAGTAGTCCTCAAAGCCCATGGCGTGCTGATAGCTGCCCGCGTCCAACACCGCCTGCTTTTTGTACATGACGGTAGGATGGTTAAAGGGATTCCTCTTTTTGGCGTACTCATAGATTTCCTCATGGGTCAGCGGCACAGCCTTTTTAGAAATGACATTTGTCACGTCCCCGTCGAACTCCAACTCGTGACAGCCGCAAATGCTGAGAGCCGGGTCGGTCTGAAAGGCCTTAAGCTCTTCGGCAAAACGGGTGGACACTGCAATATCGTCGGTGTCCATTCGGGCTACCAATGGGTAATCGCATTGTTCCAGCCCGATGTTGAGCGCCTTCCCCAACCCTACGTTCTCTTTCAGCGGCACCAGCTTTAAAAATGGCACTTTCTCTTTATATTCTGCGATTACCTGATCCAGTTCTTCCGTCAACGGGCCGTCCTCCACCAACACGATCTGTGTGGGCAGCACCGTTTGATTGAGTATGCTGTCTAAACTTTGCCGCAAGTAATCCGGATTCTCTTTGATATAGACAGACATCAAAACCGAAAAATCCATTGCAACTCCAAACTTTCTATATAAATTTTTTGGGCATCCCGCAAAATAACCGCCTATTAATAGACATATGTATTTTATATTATAGCAAAATTTTTCTCCATAATCAACCAGAAGAAAAATTTCTTGAAAAAAATGACCTTTTTCGACAATAAGAACCCGACCCGCCACCGCAATCGGAGATTGCGGGCGGGTGCCCCGGAACCTTGTTATTTTATAATAAGAACCCGACCCGCCACCGCAATCGGAGATTGCGGGCGGGTACTGGACGGACACCGTCTCAAGGCCCTGTCGTTTTATAATAAAACTTTTTAAAAAAGGCGCCGGTTTCATCCGGCGCCTTTTTTTCAATCTTTTTTGGAACGTCTAAACAATTTCTGCACAATTGCCGATAAAATCGGCGCGAAAGCAAGATATCCAGCAACGATCAGCAGCTGTTCTCCACTAAGGGCTACCGTCCTGAAAATCATCTGAGCCGGAGGCCAGAAAATCGCAGCGAATATAATAGACGCCGAGAAGAGCGCCGCCAAAACCAGCTTCCAGTTGTTCCAAAATGGAATGGTAAAGATGGTTCGTTCCTCGCTTTTACATTCGAATACATGGATGAGCTGCGTGAGCACCAATGTTAGAAATGCGGCGCTTCTGGCCAACTCCAAACTCCCGAAATTGGTGAGAAAATGAACAAACACGCCCAACGTCGTCAATCCGATGAGACAGCCTCTAAAGATAATCGTCGTCAATAAGCCGTTAGAAAAAACACTTTCAGTGGAACGTCTGGGAGGCTTTTTCATACTATTTTTATCCGTAGGCTCCAGCCCCAGTGCGATGGCTGGCAAACCGTCCGTCACTAGATTCACCAGCAAAATGTGGATGGGCAGCAGTACCACCGGAAGCCCCATGAGAATACCCAAAAACATGGTAAGCACTTCGCCAATGTTACAGGAAAGGAGATATCGGATGAATTTGCGAATGTTTCCGTAAATGGTCCTGCCTTCCTCCACTGCTGTCACCAAAGTGGCGAAGTTGTCATCCAGCAAAATCACGTCGGAGGCCTCTTTTGTCACATCGGTGCCGGAAATGCCCATGCTGACGCCAATGTCCGCTTCCTTCACCGCCGGCGCATCGTTGACGCCGTCACCGGTCATGGCAGTAATATGTCCCTTGCGCCTAAACGCCCGGACAATTTTCAGCTTATGGTGGGGACTGACTCGGGCAAATACCGTAACGTTCTCGATTTGCTGTTCCAGTTCCTCATCTGAAATAACGTCCAGTTCCTTTCCGGTCAGCACTTTGTCCCCATCGTGGAAAATCCCGATCTGTTTGGCGATGGCACAGGCGGTCAGCTTGTGGTCGCCGGTGATCATCACCGTCTTGATTCCCGCCTTCCGGCAGGTGAGTACCGCTTCTTTTGCCTCTTTTCGCGGCGGATCCATCATACCGGTCAGTCCCAGAAATATGAGCCCCGTTTCCGCGCGGGAAACAGGCTCCCCTGTCGTAAGCGGTTTATATGCCATAGCCAACACCCGCAAGCCTTTTTCCGCCATCCGGGTACTGGCCGCCTCTATTTTGTTTTTCAGTGGCCCTGTGATGGGCAAAATCTTGTCTCCCCACAGCACACCGCTGCACTTATCCATCAAAACGTCGCAGCCGCCCTTGGTGAAGGCAAATCGCTGCCCCATTCGGTCTTCAGCGATGATCGACATGAGCTTCCGCTTGCTGTCGAAGGGGATTTCATCCACCCGCCGGTATTCGTCGGCCAGGGACTGCTGCGTCACACCTGCCTTGGCCGCCATAATCAGCAGCGCTGCCTCGGTGGGATCTCCTACAATGGCGTAGCTGCCGCCGTCCTCTTTAAAAAAGCCTTTCCCTCCCTGTTCGGCGCGGATGGCCGCGTTGTTGCAGAGGGCGCAGACCTCCAAAAGCCGTTTTCCCGCTTCGTGGCCCTGGGGATTGATGAGCTTTCCATCCATCATAAACTTTCCGGATTTTCGATAACCGCTGCCGGTGACCTCGATTTCCTCGTCGGACACAAAAATCCTCTGCACCGTCATTTTGTTTTCGGTCAGCGTTCCCGTTTTGTCGGAACAAATCACGTCGGCACAGCCTAGCGTCTCCACTGCATGCAGCTTCCGGATAAGGGACTTCCGCTTAACCATTCTCCCCACTGCTAGGGCAAGGGAAATGGTGACGATGGCAGGCAAGCCCTCCGGTACCGCCGCCACGGCGAGACTTACACCGGTCAGCAGCATATTCATTATCGGCTCGCCCCGCAAAAATCCCGCAAAGGCCACGATGGCGCAGATAATCAGGCACCCAATGGCGATGATTTTTCCCAGCTCATCCAGCCGTTTTTGCAGCGGCGTAGGTTCTTCTTGAATCTCGCTGATCATCCCGGCAATTTTGCCCATTTGGGTATTCATCCCGGTGGCGATAATACGAGCTTCTCCCCGTCCCGCCGCCACTGTCGTTCCCATGTAGAGAAGGTTCATCTGATGAAGCACATTCTCGACTCCATCGGTTTTCCCGACCCCTTTGTCCACCGCCGTGGACTCTCCAGTGAGCACCGACTCATCGGCGGACAGGGCCACTGCCTTAAGCAGCACCGCATCGGCGGGCACCCGATCCCCCGCCTCCACCGAAATAACATCCCCGACCACTAGCTCCTCGCCGGGCACCTGCGTCAAAATTCCGTCCCGGTAAACCTTAGCCATAGGAGCCGCCATTTTCCGCAGCGCCTCCAGGGTTTTTTCGGTTTTAAACTCCTGTACAAAGCCCATAATGCCGTTTAACAGCACAATGATACCGATGGTCATTGCCTCAGTGTATTCACCCATAAAAACTGTCACCGCAGTGCTGGCAAGCAGCACCATGGTGAGAAAATCTTTAAATTGGCAGACAAATATTTTGAAGGGATGGACCTTTTCCCCTTCTTTCAGCGCATTTTTCCCGTTTTCTTTCAGCCGTTTCGCCGCCTCCTTGGCAGATAGCCCTAAAGAAGGATTTACAGGTACCGCTCCGCGGGGTTCTTCCTCTTTGTCCAAATAATCCAGCAGTTTCACGTCGAACCTCCGTACATGTTATACTTAGTTTAGATTAGTACATGTTATGAAGCCCTCTTCCAAAATAGTCCATCTTCCCCTTGTATCCGCCTCTAAAATGAGCTATAATAATGTCTGTTAGATGAACCGCGCTGCGATTTATCCCCGTAAAGGCGCCATATTTTGTGCTTGACTTGTCATACATGCGGCGCAGGATAGACTGACCGAACAAAAGCGAACTTGAGGAAAAAATATGAACCGAACTGTATTGATTACTGGAGCTTCCGGCGGAATCGGACAGGCAACCGCCCTCGCCTTCTGGCAGAAGGGCTGTAAGGTGGTTCTTCATTATCATACCCACGGCGATACGTCCAAAGCCCTCTGCTACGATATGAACAAAACCCGTCCGCAGAGCGCCATTGCCTTGCCCGCAGATGCCCTGTTTGACACGGTGGAAAAAAAACTGGGTACTGTCGATGTCCTCATTAATAACGCCGGTATCGCCCAGCAAAAGCTTTTCACCGATTTGAGCGATGATGACTGGAACCGGATGTTCGACATAAACGTCAAGGGAATGTTTTACTGCTGCCAGCGGGCCGCCCCTGCGATGATCCGGCAAAAACGGGGAAAAATTATCAACGTCTCCTCCATGTGGGGACAGGTTGGCGCTTCCTGCGAGGTGCATTATTCTGCCGCTAAAGGCGCCGTCATCGCTTTTACCAAAGCTTTAGCCGAAGAGTTGGGTCCCTCCGGTATCCAGGTGAACTGCGTTGCCCCCGGCGTCATCGATACCCCGATGAACGGACACCTTTCTCCCGACGCTATCGAATCTCTCAAAGAAGAAGCTCCTCTGGGCACAATCGGAACCCCTCAGGATGTAGCCGAAAGCATCCTGTTTCTCGGTTCCCCCGCATCCGACTTTATCACCGGACAGATTCTCGCCCCCAACGGCGGAATTGTCATCTGACATCTTGAATAAGTGAGGTATTTCCTGTGAATAAGAACAATCATCTGAAAACGGCGATCATTTCCGCTGTCATTATCCTTATTTTAATCGTGCTCATCGTCATCGGCTTCCGCGCCCTCTTTACCCCCGTCGATGGCAATCGCTCCGCTTCCGAGCCCATCTCTCTTCAGCCCTCCGTTGTTTCTCCCGACCCTTCCAGCAGTGAGCCGGAGTCCCCGGAGCCGGAAGACATCACCACTTGGGGAGAACCTCTTCCGAAAAACGCCACTCCTGTTGGAGAAGAGTGGTTTGATGACGCTATTTTCATTGGTGATTCCCTCACTGAAGGCCTGAGCGCCTATAACCTGCTGGACGGTGACAAAGTGGTCGCCAGCACCGGCATCAACCCTCAGTCCATTCTCACCAAAGACTGCATCGAGCAGCCGGACGGCTCCATCGTTACGGTGCTCCACGCCATCGCCTCCAAGCACCCTGCAAAAATTTACGTCATGCTGGGGTCCAACGGCGTGGCCTTTATTGGAAAAGACAAACTGGTGGAGCTTTACGGAGAATTTGTGGACAACTTAAAATCCGCTCACCCGGACAGCGACATTTACCTTCAATCCATCCTTCCCGTGACTCACGCCAAAGAAACCGAAGATGACCGTTACGCCAACAGCAAAATTGATGAATACAACGCGGCCATCATGCAGATGGCCGGCGAAAAGAAAGTCTATTACGTCAACGTTGCCGAAGCTATCAAAGACGAAAACGGCTGTCTCCCCGCCGATGTAGGAGCCGACGGTATGCACTTCGGTCCATCCACTTATAATCTCTGGCTCGACTACCTCCGGGAACATTATGCCGAATAAACGCGCAAAAAATCCTCTTTGGTTTAAACCAAAGAGGATTTTTTCTAGCCTTTTTATCCTTCTTTCCGTTCTTCCTTTATCGCCAATTCGCTGCCGTTGTAATCGACAATGATGGTCGAATTGGGGTGTACAAGGTCGGCGATAATCATCCGGCCGATAAGGGTTTCCACCTTCCGCTGCAAGAACCGTTTCAAGGGACGGGCGCCGTAAATGGGGTCGTACCCCTCGTCGACGATATAATTCTTCGCCGCATCGGTGAGTTTTACATCCAGCTGACGGTCCTTGAGCCGTTTCCGCAAATCATTAAGCTGCAGCTCGACGATTTGGAAAATATCGTTCTTGCTGAGCGGTTTGTAGAACACGATTTCGTCCAGCCGGTTTAAAAATTCCGGACGGAAGGAGCGTTTGAGCACTTCTTCTACCTGTTTTCTGGCATCATCGGTGATGTTTCCTTCCCTGTCGATGCCGTCTAACAGATAGGTAGAGCCCAAATTGCTTGTGAGAATGATGATAGTGTTCTTAAAATCAACAGTGCGGCCCTGGGAATCGGTGATCCGCCCGTCGTCCAACACCTGCAACAGAATGTTGAACACATCGGGATGAGCCTTTTCGATTTCATCGAACAAAATGACGGAATAGGGTTTCCGGCGAACCGCCTCGGTCAGCTGACCACCCTCCTCGTATCCCACATATCCGGGAGGCGCCCCGATGAGCCGGGACACCGAGAATTTTTCCATGTATTCGCTCATGTCGATGCGGACGATGTTGTGTTCGTCGTCGAAAAGCGTCTCGGCAAGGGCCTTGGCGAGCTCGGTTTTACCCACACCGGTGGGGCCTAAAAACAGGAAGGAGCCGATGGGCCGATCGGGATTTTGGATGCCCGCCCGGGAACGAATGATGGCCTCAGTGACCTTTTCCACCGCCTCATCCTGACCAATAACCCGCTCGTGGAGGATGTCCTCCAGATGGAGCAATTTCTCCCGCTCCCCTTCCATCAGCCGAGCCACCGGGATACCGGTCCACCGCTCGACAATACGGGCGATTTCCTCATCGGTGACTTTGTCTCTCAGAAGGCTCGTATGCTTTTTCGACTCTTCCGCCAGGGCCTCTTCGTCAGCAAGCTGTTTCTGTAAGGCAGGCAGCTTGCCGTATTTCAGCTCGGCGGCCTTGTTCAGGTCGTATTCCCGCTCGGCCTTTTCGATTTGGGCGTTGACCTGCTCGATTTCCTCCCGCAGTTTCTGCACCTTGCCAATGGCGTCCTTTTCGCTTTCCCATTTTGCCTTCATCGACTTGAATTTGTCTCGTAGCTCTGCCAGTTCTTTTTGGATGTCGTCCAGATGTTCCTTCGATAGGGCGTCACTTTCTTTTTTCAGCGCCGCTTCCTCGATTTCTAACTGAATGATCTTTCTGGAAATCTCGTCAAGCTCAGTGGGCATGGAATCAATCTCGGTGCGGATCATGGCGCAGGCTTCATCGATAAGGTCGATAGCCTTGTCGGGCAAAAAACGGTCGGTAATATAACGGTTTGACAGCGTCGCCGCCGCAATCAGCGCCTGGTCCTGGATTTTCACCCCGTGGAACACCTCGTACCGCTCTTTGAGGCCCCGGAGAATTGCAATGGAGTCCTCTACCGTGGGTTCATCCACTAGTACCGGCTGAAAACGCCGCTCTAGTGCTGCGTCTTTTTCAATATACTGTCGGTATTCATCCAAGGTGGTCGCGCCGATACAATGGAGCTCTCCCCTTGCCAGCAAAGGCTTCAAAAGGTTCCCCGCATCCATGGATCCCTCAGTTTTTCCAGCTCCCACGATGGTGTGCAGTTCGTCGATAAAGAGGATAATTCGTTGAGAACCGCTTTCAGGCGTTCCTCAAATTCGCCTCTGAATTTTGCGCCGGCAATGAGGGCGCCCATGTCCAGAGAAAAAATGATCCGGTCTTTTAAGCTGTCGGGCACGTCTCCGCGGACGATCCGCTGGGCAAGCCCCTCTGCGATAGCCGTTTTGCCAACGCCCGGTTCACCGATAAGCACCGGATTATTTTTGGTTTTTCTCGAAAGGATCCGGATGACGTTGCGTATCTCACTATCCCGCCCGATAACTGGGTCGAGCTTTTGGTTGCGGGCCTCCGCCACCAAATCGTGACCATATTTCTTCAAAACATCGTAGGTTCCTTCCGGCGAATCGGAAGTGACTCTTGTATTTCCCCGCACCGACTGTAAAACTTCCAAAAACCGGTTTTTATTCAGGTTAAATGCGCTGAATACCGATTTCAACGCGCTTCCCGGGTTCTCCAAAATCGCCAAAAAAATGTGTTCCACCGAGACATACTCGTCCTGCATCTGGTCGGCAAGTTTTTCGGATTGGGTGAGCACTTTATCCGCCTGTGCCGATACGTAAATTTTATCCGCTTCCCTGCCGGGGCCGGTGACTTTGGGCATTTTTTCGATTTCCGTCCGCACTCCCTGCATCAGCGCGTTGTTTTCAATGTTCATTTTCCCAATTAGCTGGGGAATCAGCCCGTCCTGCTGCGCCAAAAGAGCGTAACACAGATGGGGCACATCGACCTGCATATTCTGATATTCAATGGCTAAACCCTGTGCTTCCGAAATGGCTTCCAGCGACTTCTGTGTCAATTTTTGTGCATTCATATCCTTCAAACCTGCCTTTCAAAGACTTTTAAAAGCCTTTTATTTTCATTTTATTCATAAATTAGCACTCTATTTATCTTAGTGCTAATTTAGTATAATCCCTTTTCCCTTTTTTGTCAAGGTGTCATTGTGAATCCTTTGTAAACTAACATTCATTCGTTTGTGAATCCGATGCTTGTAAAAACATTGCCCGTCTTTTCTTTATGACAAAATGACAGACCGGAGGTGCTCCCACGATTTTGTCTGGAAAGGACGCTCTTTCATCGAACGCCTGGGGCTTTTTATCCACACAATAGCCGAGTTTGGCTGTCTAGGCTTTTCCGGCTACCGGACGCCGGAAATCTTCTGTGTGCAACCGATCCGAATTTATTCCGGTGCAGAAATCTGCCAAATCTATTATCACACTATTGGAGGGGAATATGACCGTTGTATCAGCGGAAAATACCAAAACAATATAGGTATTCAGCCAAGTTTGCTGTATCGGGATTTTAAAAATAAAAGTCTCTGCCAAATCGGCAGAGACCTTTTACGAAGAAAAACACCTGCCTATAGGCAGGTGTTTTTCGTTAATACTTAATCTCCCACAACATCTTCCCAGTATCAATGTTGAAGGCAACCAGTGAAGCGGAACTTGTCACATAGAGTACATTATCCTTCACAAAGCCACGCTGGTTATAAACTTTGCTGGGGTACTGGTATTCTACTTTTTTCACGACACCTTGTTCATTCAACTGGTAGAGCGCATAATAACAGCCGCTCTCCCCCTTGGCGCCGTCATATTTAAAGTAACTAAATCCAATGAGCCCCCGTTCCGGAATCGTCAGGAGAGCCTGTGGATTGTCAATCGACTCGCTGTACACATCGCCTTCCACAGCAAGAGCAGTGGCCGTTTCAATAATACGGCTGGGCGACAGCATGTCGTAAAGGGATAATTTTAAGCCCGGATTTTCACCTTGCGAAACCACCAAATTGGCCATCTGTCCGTCGCCAAACGGCACCATAGGCATCGTACGATTGGGCAGTCCTAGTTTTTTGGATTCTACCGGCTGCGATGCATTAGAGACATCAATTACAGTGGCTTGGTCCGGTTCATCCGTTGTGACAAAATAAATTTTTTCCTTGTTGAACTGTATAGACTGAATCTTTTCGCCATCGGCAATATCATCCATCATTCCAACTTTTTGTAAACGCTGATCCAAAGTGTACAGGATATTGTCGCTGCCGCGAGTGGTAATGACTCGCAGCACACCCTGATACTCGTCAATTGCCTCGGAATCAAAGAGCCTTCCAAGCAATGCCGTCTCGCCGATATACTCAAAATTGCCCTTACCAAAACTGGACTTCACAATAGCCGTATAGGTATCGCCATTTTTATAAATGTAGTCAGCTAGGTAAATGTTGTTTTCGTCTATATACAATTCGCTGCTGTCACCCAAAATCGCCATAGTATCATAGAAAGTGCCCGGTTCCTTCAACAGGATAGAAGAAGCAACAATATAGCACGGGCTTTCCGCATATTGGCTGGTATGGATATCACCGGCGCCCACCGTGCGATATTCGCCGTTCGTCATCTGGAAAGGCACATAGCTCTGGACATTCTCTTGTACCGGATCAGAAACCGTTTTTCTCGTTACAAGATACAAGAAACCTCCCGACACTCTGGAAGAAAGTAATACGCCATCCTGATAGGAGTTTGAAATCAAAACCGGCCGTTCCGGACTGGAAATATCATAGGTTGCGACGGCAGTAATCATGTTGGAAGAATACGGATCCGTTTCACTTCCCACCTGCCGGTAGGAAGCTGACCCTACAACAGTGAGACGGCCCTGGCTTACATAACAATTCAACAGGCGGATGTCGGTAAAATCATAACTGCCGTTATTTTGCATTCCAAAATCTACAAATAATTCCGCCGCCATCCGATAGTTGTTTCCATCCACCTGATTGATCACCACAGACTGGTTTCCCGTAGTCAGGTCTTCGGAAATCGAATAAATATATTTGCCATCAAACTGAGCGGTATCGGTCTGGCTGCCGGTATCCGTCAGCCGCGCAGACATCAAAAGGGGATTGTTGCCGAAGATGGCAGAAAAGTTAGCCGCCCGGGCAACACCTTTTACCTGAGCCGGATTTTTCCCGTTCAGTTCTTTAATCTTTTGAAAAACACTGGTATATTCAGATGTACCGCCTTGACCTTCCCCGTCCAATGAGTAATCTCCATTGGAAGCGGCTACAGTGCTTCCCGGATTGGAGGACGGCACGTCGCTGTCCCCTGACCCGATATCAGAAGAAGGCATCTGCAACGTCGGGTTTTGACTATAATCTGTACCTTTAGCGCTTCCTGACCCTCCCGAGGATGAAATGGTCAGCTCTCGGGGTGGTTCGTTTGTATCACCATCTGGATTTGCTGGCTCCTGGGAAGGCTGGACCGGCATCGTTGTTTGCGGTTCGTCAATAGTGCCGGTAACACCGGGAGGATCGGACGAAATTCCGGGATCTCTCACATTCCAAAGGGTCTGCTGGCCCACAACAATTACCGCAAAACAGGCTACTGCCGCCGCCATAATAGGGGAAAGCACCTTCCATGCCGGCGTTTTTTGTTTAGAGGGAAGGCGCTGCTTAATCATATCCGGCTCCAGCGCCAACGGCACTGGAACGTCTTCCGCTTCTCTCCGCAGCATTTCCATAAATTCCAGCTGCTCGCCCGTCAGGTTAAAATCTCTTTTTATCTTCGGATCGATTCGCACGTCCGCCTTCCTCCTTTCCCATTTTTTCTGTAGTAAGTACCGTCCGCATCTTCGCCAGCGCCCTGCTGTGTTTGGAACGGACTGTGTTTCGATTCAAATTAAGCATCTTGCCGATTTCAGCGCTGTCATAGCCGCCAAACACCGTCAAGGATACGATCATACGCTCCTCGTCGCTCAAAATGCTGAGTGCCTGTTTCAGCTCCAGCGATTCTTCGGAGCCGCTTACCGACAGCTCTACATCGTCCAAATCGCTTTCCTGATTCCGCACCACATAGGTTTTGAGCTTTCGTTTGCACTTAGCCGAAAGGATCTTGAACATCCAGCTGCGAAACGCGTCGGCATTTTTCAGCTTTGAGATGCCAGCATAGGCATCCATCACCGCATCGCTGACTGCGTCCTGTGCATCCTGATCGTTTTTCAGCACATAGTAAGCAAACTTATACAAGTCCTTGTAAATATGTTGATAGAGCTGCGCAAAGGCGTCTTTGTCGCCTTTTTTCGCTACAAGAACAAGGTTTTGGAGTTCTGACAATTTCCTCACCTCATTGTTAAGCCGCAGCGAAGTATCCAAAATACTTTGCAATATATCAGTGTCCTCCACAGGGCTTTCTGTTGCATCTCTGGTTTAAATTCTTTCAATTTTATTTGTATGGTTTCTCTAAAGTGACGACTGTTGCCCGGGCATTGCCCAGAATATCGGTATCGCGGTAATTAAAAAGCACCGCGGTCTGTGCCGACTCGTCCGTCCAGGGATCAAACGGAAAAATCTCCAGATGGGCCATCTTGTAGACCTGTTTGGGATCAAGGCCCTCATATTCCCGAAGCAGCCTCTCTTCCTCCAGCGCCTTCCGATAGAAAGCGTAAACTTCTTCTCTTCTCGGCAGCGTCAAATCCTCCTGCAGCCAGGAAGGAAGCTTTTTCGCCTTCTCATGGGAATAGAGGTCAAACTTCATCAGCCAGCGGAGCTTTTCTCCATCGCATCCAGACAATCCGATTCCAAATTCGTACAGCACATCATATTGCTCCACCTTGGAGTGGGGCCGCAGATGATGCTCGTTTTTTTCGTAAAAGCACCGAAATTTTTCGAAAAAATCAAATGGAGCCGCCGCCAATCCCACTAAATAGCTAAGGCTTTTCTGAAACCGGTTGGAATTGTAGTAGATTTCCACCAGCTCCTCAATCCCCTTGAGTCGGAGCATATCCTCAAAAGGCAAATCCCTCGTAAACAGCACTTCATAGGGTGCTGTATCCCGACAGACGATTCCATATTCCTTTTGACGGTACCGCAGCCCCGAACCTTTCAGCAACTTTAAAAAGCCAAGCTGAAACTGGTCGGGATGAAGCCTGTACACATCGTTAAAGGAATTCCGAAAGCTCTCAAAATCCTCATGGGGCAGTCCCGCAATCAAATCCAAATGCAGGTGGATGTTATTTCCCTCCTGAAGTTTGCGTACCACCTGGCAGATGTGCGCAAACGAACCCTTTCGGTCAATCGCCTCCAAGGTATTTTCGTTGGTGGACTGTACGCCGATTTCAAACTGGAACAACCCCGGCCGCACTTGCTTTAAAAAGTCAACCATCTCGTCGGTAAACAAATCGGCGGCAATTTCAAAATGGAAATTGGTAACTCCATTGTCATTCTCATAAAGATATCGCCAGATTTCCATGGCAAAGGCCCGGTTGGCGTTAAAGGTCCGATCCACAAACTTCACCTGCCGCACCCGGTGCTCCAGAAAAAAAGAAAGTTCCTTCTTCACCTTATCAAGCGGCTGGAAGCGGACACCTTTGTCCACTGAGGACAGGCAATACTGGCAGTTAAAGGGGCACCCCCTCTGTGCCTCGTAATATAAAATGCGGTTTTCATACACTTCCAGATCGTCATATACAAAAGGAAGTTTTCCCAAATCGAGAGGTTTTGCAGGCGGATTCTTTTTTATTTGATCGTCTTCTTCGTATATCAGAGAAGGGACTCGACATAGCGGCAACCGTTTCTCCAATGCAAGACAAAGCTGCGAAAAAGCCTCTTCCCCTTCTCCATACAGTACAAAATCAACAGGGGTTTCACTTAAAATCTTCTCCCCGTCGAAGCTGACTTCCGGCCCGCCTAGTAAAATCAGCGTCTGCGGCAAAACCTTTTTGAGATTTACCGCCAGACGCTTAATCATCTCCACATTCCAAATATAGCAGGAAAATCCCAGCAATTCCGGCTGTTTGCGGTAAATTTCTGTCAGAATCAAATCCTCGGGCTGGTTGATGGTATACTCGGAAACCTCACAGTCTATCCCGTACTGTTCTTTGGCAAACTGTCCCAGCGATCGAACCGCCAGGCAAGAATGAATAAATTTTGCGTTGATTCCCACGAGAAGTTTTTTCATGCCGCAGTCCTTTCTTTGCCGTCTCTATTTCAAAATAAGAACCTATTTTTATATGTTATGCGCAAATTCTTCCACGAGATTGAAAGTGAATTCTTTCACCGCAGTTCTGTATTACCAAAATAAAAGCGCTTTTCGGCCGTTTGCCCGTGAAAACATTATAACACACCTCCAGACATAAGACAAAGAAAATCTACCGGGAAAAATTACAGATATAGTTTCCATAAAATTCCTGATTCACAAATTATTTACATAGTATATTTTAGAAAAATTCTAAAATATATTGACAATCAGTTTTACCCGCGTTATAATAAAGCCATAGTTCGAAAGAACAAAGAAAAAATCAATTTTTGGAGGATTTGGATATGAAAAAGTTTATTTGCAAAATCTGTGGTTATGTTTACGAAGGCGAAGCAGCTCCCGAAAAATGCCCCCAGTGCGGCGCACCTGCTTCTAAGTTTGAAGAGCAGACCGGCTCTATGACCTGGGCTGACGAGCACCGCATCGGCGTTGCAGAAGGCGTCGATCCTGAGATCGTCGAAGGCCTCCGTATGAACTTCACCGGCGAGTGCACCGAAGTCGGCATGTATCTTGCCATGTCCCGTCAGGCTATCCGCGAAGGTTATCCTGAAATCGGCGCTTTTTACCAGCAGGCCGCTTTCGAAGAGGCAGAGCACGCTGCAAAATTCGCAGAACTTTTGGGCGAAGTGGTAACAAACTCCACCAAGAAAAACCTGGAACTGCGCGTTGCTGCTGAAAACGGTGCTACCGCTGGCAAATTGGAGCTGGCTAAGAAAGCGAAAGCCCTCAACCTGGATGCTATCCACGACACCGTTCATGAAATGGCAAAAGACGAGGCTCGTCACGGCTGCGGTTTCGAAGGCCTCTTAAAGAGATACTTCGGCAAATAAATTTTGGTTTCTCAAAAACCGGTGCGAAATGAATTCGCACCGGTTTTTTGTCTAATTGACGGTTTTTAAGTCAAAAAAATTCCTCCGTTTTATGCAGAATGAACGCTTGACAAATTTTTGAAGGTAGCGTATACTGGATAACAACATAAAAAATGCTTTGACAGGGAAAAAGTATCCTGCCTTTGGAGTTTCAGAGAGCCGTCGGCTGGTGAGAGGCGGTACCCGGGATGATGCAACTGGCCCTTGAGCAGCCGCCTGAACGCAGTGTTCTGTCAGTAGGAGCGGACGGGTTCTCCACCGTTATCAGAGGAGCAGTATTCGCCTTTCAGGCTGATACGATAAAGTGGGTGCAATCGCACCAATGAGAATGGTACCACGGAAGCTACGCTTTCGTTTCTTGATAACAGGAAACGAAAGCGTTTTTTGTTATTTACACCGTTCCAATCGTATCATTACTGGAACACCAAATGCCACGACGCCCAAGAAAGGAAGGCTGACAGTAATGAAAAATGCAAGCAAATACCGGAGAGGTTATTTTCTCCCCCCCACCTGTGAAATGAAATGGACTGAGAAGGATTACATCGACAAGGCTCCCATCTGGTGCAGCGTCGACCTTCGGGACGGCAACCAGTCACTGATTATCCCCATGAGCTTAGAGGAAAAAGTGGAATTCTTCAAGCTACTGGTCAAAGTGGGCTTTAAGGAAATCGAAGTGGGATTCCCCGCCGCCTCCGAGACGGAGTATACCTTTTTGCGGACCCTCATCGAACAAAACCTCATTCCCGACGACGTGACCATCCAGGTCCTCACCCAGTCGAGAGAGCACATTATCAAAAAAACCTTTGAGGCGTTAAAGGGCGCAAAAAGCGCCGTCGTTCACCTCTATAACTCCACCTCAGTGGCCCAACGGGAGCAGGTATTCAAAAAATCCAAGGAAGAGATCATCGAAATCGCCGTTTCCGGTGCCAAGCTTTTAAACCAATATGCTGCCGAGACCGAAGGCAACTTTAAATTTGAGTATTCCCCCGAAAGCTTCACCGGCACCGAGATGGAATTCGCCCTCGACATCTGCAACGCCGTTTTGGACATTTGGAAACCCACCCCGGACAACAAAGTCATCATCAACCTCCCCGTCACCGTATCCATGTCGATGCCCCATGTCTACGCCAACCAGGTGGAATTCATGTGTGACAACTTAAAATACCGGGAAAACGTCATTGTCTCCCTCCATCCCCACAACGACCGGGGCTGCGCGGTGGCCGATTCGGAAATGGGCCTGTTGGCAGGCGCCGACCGCATCGAGGGAACCCTCTTCGGAAACGGGGAACGCACCGGTAACGTGGACATCATCACCCTGGGTCTCAACATGTACTCTCACGGTGTCGACCCGGAGCTGGACTTCTCCAATCTCCCCGAAATCACCGAGCTTTACGAGCGCGTCACCCGAATGCACGTCTATGAGCGGCAGCCCTACAGCGGTCAGCTTGTTTTTGCAGCCTTCTCCGGTTCCCACCAAGACGCCATCGCCAAAGGGATGAAATGGCGGGAAGAGAAAAACTGCGACACCTGGACTGTCCCCTATCTGCCTCTGGACCCCAAAGATGTGGGCCGCGTTTACGAAACAGATGTCATCCGCATCAACAGCCAGTCCGGCAAGGGCGGCATCGGCTACCTGATGGAGCAGAATTTTGGCTACGACCTGCCCCCGAAAATGCGGGAAGATTTCGGTTACGCCGTCAAGAGCGTCTCCGACCATCTGCATAAAGAGCTCATGCCTGACGAAGTATTGGGAATTTTCCAGAAAGAATACGTCAACGTTAACGCTCCTATCAACCTCATCGACTATCACTTCAACCGCAACGGTGATGTAAAAGTAGATTTGACCATTGAGTACAATGGCGAGACAAAATCCCTCCACGGCAAAGGAAACGGCCGCTTGGATGCTGTCAGCAACGCCATTAAGGAAAATCTCTCCATCCGATACACAAACCTCACCTATAAAGAGCATGCCTTGCAGGAAGGCTCCGGCGCACAGGCCGTCGCCTATGTGGGTATCACCACTCCAGACGGCAAAACAGTATGGGGGGCCGGCATCCACGACGATATCATCGCCGCTTCTATTCAGGCGCTCTTCAGCGCCATCAACCGTATGGAAAAGCAAGGCTAATTCATAGAAAGGCAGGATAAATCACTCA
>CABUOE010000022.1 GCA_902493155.1 uncultured Eubacteriales bacterium | reverse complement strand
ACGGTCTTTCGAGAGGTTTTGTAAAACCGGCGGAGGGTGGCCAAAGACGCTCTCTTTGGAATCTGCAATTTTTCGAGAAAAATTGAGTAAAGCTTCTATGTTTTTTGCATAAATTAAGTTTATTTGTCGAAATTTCATTTATTCGGTCAAAGTTTCCAACGCTTTTTCTAAAGTTTTGGTGTTTTCTACGTTCAGAGCAGTGACCCCCTTGAGGGTTTTCTTAACAAGGCCGGTCAGCACCTTGCCCGGTCCAAGTTCCAGGTAGTTCACGTATCCGTCTTTCTCCAATTCCGCCAGCTCGGACGTAAAATAAACCGGGGAAACAATGTGTTTTGCCAGATACCCCGCCATATCGGAGAAATCCTCGAGCTTATTGCCGGTGAGATTTGCGTAAAAGTCCAGCTTCGGCTCCGAGAAGGCAAAACCCTTCGCCGCTTCGTAAAATTCGTCGGCCGCGGGCTGCATGAGTTTCGAGTGAAACGCCGCGGACACCGCTAACGGGATGGCCCGCTTGCCCATGGACACAAAGGTTTCCGAAGCCGCGGCAACTGCCGCCCGTTCCCCTGCAATGACAGTCTGGGCGGTTGAATTATAGTTTACAGGTACAACATAACCGGAGGTTTTTTCACAGACGTCGGCAACTTCGTCGGCAGAGAGCCCCATAATGGCGGCCATAGCGCCGTCCTGCTGCTCGGCGCATTTCCCCATGGCGGCGGCCCGGGCCTTGATGAGGCGGAAGCCGTCCTCCATTGAAAGCATGCCGGAAGCGACCATAGCGGCGTACTCGCCCAGCGAATGTCCGGCCACAGCGGAAGCGTCGATGCCCGCTTCCCGGACGCAGGCCAGCGCCGCTAAACTCGTGGCCATAATAGCGGGCTGGGACACCTGGGTTTTGGCCAGTTCTTCAGTGGAGCCGTTTAGGCAAATTCCTTTCAGGTCAAAGTCCAGCACATGGGAAGCGCAGGCGAAAACCTCCGCCGCCTTCGGGGAGGCAGCAATCAGTTCCTCGGCCATTTTAGGGTATTGGGAGCCTTGTCCCGAAAACAAAAATACGGTTTTTTCCATGGAATCGAATCCTTTCTGGTATCAGAGATGTTTTGTTACAATTTTGTAAACAATTATCCGTTAAATTGGTAAAACGGGGCTTTTTTGTCGGGTTTAGAGGGTTCTCACCGGGGAATCCGGGGGATATTTATTGACAAAACGGTAACAAATCGATACAATATAAAAGATAGCCCAATAATTGGGCGCCTTTTTGGGGCTTGTTCCCAAGGGGAATAATTTTCTTCACTATAACAAAATTTCCGGCACTTTGCAAGGCAGAAATATTCACATATTTATGATAGAATAACGAAAGTCGACATTTATGGATAGAAAGGTGAGGTATGGTATGGGTGTTAAGATTTTAGGGACAGGAGTCTGCTTTCCGGAGACTGTTGTGCAGAATGAGGATTTCACCAAAATCGTGGAAACTTCCGACGAATGGATCGTGAAAAGGACCGGCATCCACACCCGCCGTATAACGGGACAGCCCACCTATGTTTTGGCGGAGGAAGCGGCGAAAAACGCCATTGCCGACGCGAAAGTCAGCCCGGAGGACATTGATTTGATTCTCTGTACCACTGTCACTTCGGACTTTATCACTCCTTCGCTGGCCTGTGTGATACAGGGGCGTATCGGCGCGAAAAACGCCATTGCTTACGATATCAACTGCGCCTGCGCGGCGTTTGTCTACACCATGGATTTGGCCGATATGTACTTAGAGCGGGGATACAGAAATATTCTGCTGATTTCAGCGGAATGCCTGTCGAAAATCACGGATTTTGAGGACCGGGGCACCTGCGTACTGTTCGGAGACGGGGCGGGAGCCTGCGTTGTCGGGAAAGGTGAAGGCGGATTTGCTTCTGCTCTGGGCTGCGACGGAACCGGGGCCAACACCCTGTTTGCCCGTCGGCCCCGCAACGAGATTCCCTTTGTAGAGGTGGCGAATCCTCAGGACATCGACCATTTCCCCGACGCCAAAGACAATACCATTTATATGGATGGCCGGGAAGTGTACAAATTCGCTGTGAACGCCATGGCCACAGGGGTCAAGGACGCTTGTGAAAAGTTCGGCATTACGCCGGAGGAGCTTGACTGGGTGATCCCTCATCAGGCCAACATCCGCATCGTCCAGACGGCTGCCAAAGAGCTTTCTCTTTCGATGGATAAGTTTATCTGCAACATCGCAGCCTATGGCAACACTTCGTCCGCCTGCATCCCCATCGCGCTGGACGAGGCCATTAAAGACGGAAGAATCAAGCGCGGCCAGAAGGTCTGCATCGTCGGTTTCGGTGCGGGGCTGGTTTACGGCGGCGCGGTGTTTGAATACTAAAAGAAGCTGATTCCCATAAACAGGGGAGAAGGGCAGGTTGTCAAAATGATCAAAACGAGGATTACGGAATTGTTGGGCGTCAAATACCCCGCCATTCAGGGCGGCATGGCCTGGGTGGCGGAATCCACGCTGGCGGCGGCTGTCTCAAACGCGGGGGGCGTGGGCCTCATCGCAGGAGGCGCCGCTCCGGTGGATTTGGTGCGGGAGGAAATCCGGAAAGCCAAAAAGCTGACTGATAAGCCCTTTGGAATCAATATCATGCTCATGAGTCCCAACGCCGAGGATTTGGCCAAGCTCGTCATCGAAGAGCAGGTGCCCATCGTCACTACGGGTGCAGGCAATCCCGGCAAATTCATGGAGGCTTGGAAAGCGGCGGGAATCAAGGTGATTCCGGTGGTTCCCTCCGTCGCTTTAGCCAAACGGATGGAACGGGCGGGAGCCGACGCGCTGGTGGCTGAAGGCACTGAGGCCGGCGGCCATATCGGGGAGCTCAGCACCATGGCGCTTGTGCCTCAGATCGTGGACGCGGTGGACATCCCAGTCATCGCCGCGGGCGGCATCGCCGACGGAAGAGGTCTGGCGGCGGCTCTGATGCTGGGGGCGGAAGGCGTCCAGATGGGAACCGTCTTTTTGGCGTCTAATGAATGCCAGATTCACGAGAACTACAAAAACCTCGTTTTGAATGCCAAGGATACCGACAGTGCGGTCACCGGACGGATTTCCGGATGTGCGGCCTGTCGTCAAATCCGCAATAAATTTACAAAGCGCATCATGGAAAAGGAGCGGGAGGGCCTCACCCAGGAGGAGTTTGAGGAAGCCTGCACCGGTTCCCTGCGCAAGGCCGTCAAGGACGGCGACAAGGAGAATGGCAGCTTCATGGCCGGGCAGATCGCCGGTATGATTAAAGAAATCCGCCCCTGTCAGGAGATTCTCGACAGCATTTTTGGCGACGCCGAGAAGCTCATCATCGAGAAAAGCAAACAGTTTTAGAAAATAGAGATTAAAGGAGTGCTTTATTTTGGCAAAAACCGCATTGATTACCGGCGCGTCCCAAGGGATCGGTGCCTGTATCGCAAAAAACCTTGCGCAAGAAGGTTATAACATCGCCGTCAACTGCCGCAGCGACGCGGAAATCCAAAACGGAGGCTCCGACGTAGCCGAAGCCTGCCGTACTTTCGGCGTGGAGGCAGAGTGCTTTGCCTGCGACGTTTCCGATTTTGCTGCCTGCGGAGAGATGGTCAAGGCGGTGAAAGCCCGCTTCGGCTCCATTGACGTGCTGGTAAACAACGCCGGCATCACAAAGGACGGGCTGCTGGCCCGCATGAGCGAAGAACAGTTCGACATGGTGACAAATGTAAACTACAAATCGGTCTTTAACATGACCCGTCACGTGAGCGCCATTATGATCCGTCAGAGAAGCGGCCGGATCATCAATATGTCCTCAGTAGCGGGGGTGTATGGAAATGCGGGACAATTTAACTACTCCGCTTCCAAGGCGGGCATCATCGGCATGACCAAGACAGCTGCCAAGGAGCTGGGCGCGCGGAATATTACCGTCAACGCCATTGCCCCCGGTTTCGTTCAAACCCCCATGACCGATGTGCTGGACGAGAAATACAAAGAGGCCATCGTGAAACAGATCGCTTTGGGCCGATTCGGTCAGCCGGAGGACATCGCAAACGCCGTGGCGTTTCTCGCTTCCGACAAAGCGAGCTACATCACCGGGCAGATCATTGAAGTGTCCGGCGGTATGTCGATGTAATGCAGACAGTTTGCAGCAGTTGACGTGAAAAAATTTTCACGCAATGCTTTTGTGCCTTTGCCGGATGCGCCGACCATTTTGGCGGCACCTGATCCGACACAAATCCTGACGAAAGGAAGCTCTTTGCTGACAGTGATTTGAAAAACAGCTGCCAGCAAAGGCGTGGTAATGTACATGAGAAGAGTAGTAATCACCGGAATGGGAGTGGTCACTTCCATCGGCAAGGACGTAGAAACTTTTTGGCAGAGCCTGACAAACGGTAAACACGGTTTTTCCCAAATTGGGGGTTTTGACTGCTCCGATATGGAAGTGAAGATTGCGGCGGAGGTCAAGGATTTCGATCCGCTGACCGTTCTGGAAAAGAAGGAGCTGCGCCGTACCGACCGGTACTGTCAGTTCGCCATCTACGCGGCGGAACAGGCCCTCAAAAACTGCGGCACCGATTTTAAGGACCTCGATCCCTACCGAGTGGGCGTCATCGTCGGCAGCGGCATCGGCGGTATGAACACCTGGGAGAGCGAGCACAGCAAATATCTGGAAAAAGGGCCCAAACGGGTTTCGGTTTTCTTTATCCCCACCATGATTTCCAATATGGCGGCGGGCAATATCTCCATCCGGACTGGATTTAAGGGCGTTAATTACGCGCCGGTGACCGCCTGCGCCACTTCCACCCACGCGGTGGGTGAGGCATTCCACAACATTAAAAACGGTTATTTGGATGCCTGCGTCACAGGCGGGGCCGAGGCGGCCATCACCAGGTTTTCCATAGCGGGCTTCGACAATATGGGCGCCCTCTCCAAATCGTCCGACCCGGACCGTGCCTCCATTCCTTTTGACAAGGAGCGGGACGGCTTTGTCATGGGCGAAGGGGCCGGTATCCTGGTTTTAGAGGAATTGGAACACGCCAAGGCGAGGAATGCGACTATTTACGGGGAAATCGTCGGCTATGGCGCTACAGGAGATGCCTACCACATCACCAGTCCTGCCCCCGACGGAGAGGCACCCGCAAAGGCCATGCAATTGGCCATCGAAGAGGCGGGTTTCAAACCGGAGGACGTGGATTACATCAACGCCCACGGCACGTCCACCCCTATCAACGACCATTTCGAGACCAACGCCATCAAATCGGCGCTGGGCGAGGCGGCCAGCAAGGTAGCCGTTTCCTCCACCAAATCAATGACTGGTCATTTGCTGGGCGCTGCGGGGGCAGTGGAAGCGATTGCCACGGCCCTGGCGCTTCAAAATGGGGTCATTCCCGGCACCGTTGGCTACAAAGTGCCGGATGAAGAATGCGACCTGGACTATGTGACCGATGGGACAAGAAGGGCCGATATTAAAGTGGCTTTGTCGGATTCCCTGGGCTTTGGCGGGCATAACGCCTGCATCTGCCTGAAAAAATACGAGGATTAGTCCCAACAGAAGAGTGAGGGTGTATTGCAATGGCTGAAATGAAATTGACCGTTTCCGAAATCAAGGAATTGATGGATAAAATGGCCGCTGACCGCCTGACAGAAGTGTCCGTCAAGGTAGAGGGCTTTGAGCTCTCTCTGAAAGCGGAGCAGACCCAGGTGGTTTACGAGGCCGCTTCTGGAGCTGCTCCAGTACCAGTGTCGGCTCCCGCTGCGAATTGTCCCTGCGAGGAGCCTTCCGGCAATGTGGTGAAATCCCCTCTGGTGGGAACGTTTTACGCAAGCTCTGCCCCCGATAAACCGGCATTTGCCCCTGTGGGCACTGCGGTTCACAAGGGGGATACTCTGTTCATCGTCGAATCCATGAAGCTGATGAACGAGATCAAGAGCGAGTTCGACGGAACCGTTACAAAAGTGATGGTGGAAAACGGCGAGGGCGTGGAATACGGCCAGCCCATCCTCATCATCGAATAGAAAGGCGGGATTATACATGGCGCTGCTCAATCAGGAACAAATCAAGGAAATCATTCCCCACAGAGACCCTTTTCTGCTCATTGACGAAGTGCTGGAGCTGGAGCCTGGTGTCCGCGTGGTGGCCACTAAATACCTGAAACCGGATGAATTCTGGTTTAAAGGGCATTTCCCCGGTATGCCGGTGCAGCCTGGCGTTCTCACTATCGAGATGCTGGCTCAGGCAGGCGCCGTCTGTGCCCTCTCTCTGCCGGAAAATAAGGGAAAGGTAGCCTTTTTCGCCGGTATCGACAAAGCCCGGTTCCGCCAGCAGGTAAAGCCCAGCGACACCTTGGTGCTGTCGGTGGAGATCATTAAGTCCCGTGGCAGCGTCGGCGTGGGCAAGGCGGTCGCCACGGTAGACGGCAAAAAGGCCGTGACAGCAGAAATCACCTTTGCTCTGGGCGACTAACAGAAGCTGTTGTGATGCAGTCCCCTGAGAAAAGGCTGTCGTACAATTCTAGCGATTCAAAATAAGCGTGTTTATTACGGAAAAGGTCTTGCTGCGGTAAAACCGTCATCAAGTAATAGGAATAAACATTGGCCATTCAAATGGAGTATTTTTTATGTTTCATAAAGTTCTGATTGCAAACCGTGGGGAAATCGCGGTTCGGATCATCCGCGCCTGCCGGGAATTGGGTATTGCCACTGTGGCGGTTTTTTCCGAAGCCGACCGGACGGCGCTCCACGCCCAGATCGCCGATGAGGCCATCTGTATCGGCCCGGCGAAAACGGCGGACAGTTACTTAAACATCAAGGCTATCCTGGCCGCCTGTGAGCGGACGGGTGCAGAGGCTGTACATCCCGGATTCGGATTCCTTTCGGAAAATGCAAACTTTGCCCGAATGTGCGAAAAATGCGGAGTGACTTTCATCGGCCCACCCCCTTCCGCTATGGAACTTATGGGCGACAAGGCACAGGCCAAAATGACCATGAAAAACGGTGGCGTTCCAGTGATTCCCGGCTCCGATGGGGTGGTCAAAACCCTGGAAGAAGCCCTGCAAATCGCGAACGAAGTCGGTTATCCCGTCATGGTTAAAGCCTCGGCTGGCGGCGGCGGACGGGGAATCCGCCAGGTGAAAAACGACTCTGAATTAGAAGCCGCAATGACTGCCGCGCGGCAGGAAGCACTGGCTTTCTTTGGCGACGACGGCATTTACATCGAAAAATTTATCGAGAATCCCCGCCATGTGGAGATTCAGGTTTTAGCGGACAATTACGGCAATGTTGTGTACTTGGGTGAGCGGGATTGCTCATTGCAGCGCCGGAACCAGAAGCTCATCGAAGAGTGCCCGTGTCCCGTTATGACGTCCTCCCTTCGCAAGGCCATGGGAGAAGCAGCGGTAAAGGCGGTGGTGGCCTGCGGTTACCACAATGCGGGAACGGTGGAATTTCTCCTTTCCGGTAAGGACTTCTATTTTATGGAGATGAACACCCGTATCCAGGTGGAGCATCCTATCACCGAGATGGTTACCGGTGTCGACTTAGTAAAAAACCAAATTTTGATTGCTGCGGGACAGCATCTGGATTTTGAGCAGGAGGATATCTCCATGCGGGGACACGCCATCGAATGCCGGGTCAACGCCGAGAATCCGGAGTTGGATTTCAGGCCCTCTCCCGGGAAAATCCAGGGGCTTCACATGCCCGGTGGCCCCGGAATCCGCATTGACAGCGCCGTCTATCAGGGATATGAAATTTCCCCCTATTATGACAGCATGATCGCAAAGCTCATCGCATACGCTCCTACCAGACAGGAAGCGATTATGAAGATGAAATGGGCGCTGGCGGAGTTTTTGGTCGAAGGTGTTGACACCAATATTGACTTTCAGTTAAACTTAATGAAGGATCCCAATGTGGAAGCGGGAAATTACGACATCGGCTATCTGGGGAGGAGCAAACACCTGAATACCCAGAAATAAGCCGTGTTCCGCAACTAACGCCCTCAACCCGACGGCGAAGAAAGGCGTGAATGTGAATGCTTGAAGATTTGTTTAAGGTGGTCAAGTTACGGCTTGACTACGACGATAAATCACCAAACAATGTCAAGTCCAAAATGCCGGGGGATTTGCTCTTTAAATGCCCTCGCTGCCAGAACGTCATGTTCATGGACGAATATAAAGCGGGGCTCAAGGTTTGTTCCGCCTGTTCTTACCATGCTCGGATTTCCGCTAAGGAACGCCTGGACCTCACAGTGGATCAGGGAAGCTTTTTGGAGTACGACGCCGATATGATTCCTCTCAATCCGCTGGATTTCGAGGGCTACGACGAAAAGTTAAAGGAAATGCGGGAAAAGACGGGCCTCAAAGACGCGGTCATCACCGGAGAATGCACCATCCGCCGGCGAAAATGTGTCATCATCATCATGGATTCCCGTTTTATGATGGCCTCTATGGGCTCTGTGGTAGGAGAGAAAATCACCCGGGCCTTTGAGCGCGCAACAGAAAAAGAACTGCCGGTAGTGGCCTTTACCGCTTCCGGCGGCGCCCGGATGCAGGAGGGCATCATCTCGCTGATGCAGATGGCGAAAACCTCCGCCGCGGTTGCCCGCCATTCTGACAGGGGGCTGCTCTACATCACCGTTCTCACCGACCCGACTACAGGCGGCGTTACTGCCTCCTTTGCGTCTCTGGGGGATATTATTATCGCAGAGCCGAAGGTCCTCATCGGGTTTGCCGGGCGGAGAGTCATTGAAGGGACCATCAAGCAGCGGCTTCCCGATGACTTCCAGTCGGCGGAATTTTTGCTGGAGCACGGTTTTGTGGATATGATCGTTCCACGGGTCAATATGCGCCGGACGATCTCCAAACTGCTGAAACTGCACCTGAAGGAGGAAAACAAATGGAACAGTTGACTCCTTGGGAAAGAATTGAGCTAATCCGCCATAAAGGCAGACCAACTATTAATGACTACATTCCCCTGATTTTTGACGAGTTTTACGAGCTGCACGGCGACCGGTGCTTTGGAGACGACGCGGCGATTTTGGGCGGGATCGGGCGGTTTAACGGTTTGTCCGTCACTGTGATTGCAGAAGTCAAGGGCAGGGATTTAGAAGAAAACAAAAAGACCAATTTCTCGAGCCCTTATCCCGAAGGCTACCGCAAAGCCCTTCGCTTGGCAAAACAGGCGGAAAAGTTCGGTCGGCCGGTGATCTGCTTTATCGACACGCCGGGTGCTTTCTGCGGCGTGGCTGCAGAGGAGCGGGGACAGGGTGAGGCAATTGCCCGCAACCTGAAAGAGTTTTCCACCTTAAAGGTGCCGGTTATCTCCATCGTTTTAGGCGAGGGAGGCTCCGGCGGTGCATTGGCTTTAGGTGTCTGCGACGAGCTTGCTATGCTGGAAAATGCGGTTTACAGCGCCATTTCCCCCCGGGGCTGCGCCAGCATTCTTTGGAAGGATGCTTCTAAAGAGAAGGAAGCAGCTGAGAAGCTTCATATCACGGCAGAGGATATGGTGAACTTGGGCGTCTGCGACCACATCATTCCGGAACCGGCAGGCGGCGCTCATATGAACCATCAGGTCATGGCCGGAAACATTTCCGATTACCTGATTGCGGCCCTCAAAAATTTAACCCAGAAAAGTATTGCAAATTTACTGGAAGCACGATATAATAAGTTCAGAAAAATTGGGGCTTTCCAGGAGGAATCTTTTTAATGCGGTTATAACTACCCTTAGCGTGTTATAATAATGTCTGTTGAACAAACCGCGAAGCGGTTTGTTCGCGCGGTAAAGCCGCGCAATTTTGTAAAAAGAATCGTATACGATTTTTTTTACAAAATTCAGACATTGTTGCAATGCGTGCCCCAATTGGGACTTTATTAAAGGCCCAATTGGAAGCATAGAATCTATTCGCAATGGTAGAATAATTCTATGCTTGAACAAAGCCAAATGGTCTTAAAGGCCAAGGCTTTTAAGACCATTTGGCTTTGTTCGGCACACATTATAATAGAATCATCACAATGCAGTTAGGAGGGGAACACATGGTATTCGAAAAGGTAAAAGATATTTTGGTTGACCAGTTGGATGTCGAAGAAGAGAAAGTGACCTTGGAAGCATCAATTATAGATGATCTGGGCGCCGATTCTTTGGATCTTGTCGACCTTGTAATGTCTTTGGAAGAGGAATTTGATGTTGAAATTCCGGATGACCAGGTTGAGAATATCAAGACCGTTGGCGATATCATAAAATATATCGAAGATAGCGCTCAATAAAGAATCCTTTGAGTTTTCTGAGATTCATTATTGGTTACGTCCAAGATGAAAATTATGCTTATCTCTTGAAGGAATGAGAAGTGCCGAGCTGGTTTGGAAACGGGTGTGGGGAATTTCCTTACAATAGTTTCCAAGCCGGCTCCTTATTATGAGGACACAAAAAGAGCAGGACCTATTAGGCCCTGCTCTTTTTTATGCAAGAAGGATTAGCAGCATCCGCAGTCGTTGTTGCAGCCACAGTTGTTGTTGCAGCCACAGCCACCAAAGCCATTGTTACCACAGCAGCATACCAACAAGAGGATGATGATCAGGATCCAACTGCAGTTTCCACCAAAACAGTTCATAAGAGAACCTCCTTAAAATTATTGTACTGCATACTATGTCGGGAGGCCGGGTTGTGTTACAAACTGCCGGGAGATTTTTAAAATTCCCGTTCCATGTCCTTTTGCAGCCGTTTGATGATGCGCTTTTCCAGGCGGGAGATATAGGATTGAGAAATACCGATGAGATCGGCCACTTCCTTCTGGGTACGCTCTGGCTGCCCATGAAGCCCGAACCGCAGCTCCATAATTTGCTTTTCTCGGCTGTTTAAGCGGTTGACGCAGTTCATGAGAGCAGTCCGCTCGGCTTCGTTTTCCATATCCCGGTTGACGCAGTCCTCGTCGGTGCCGAGAATATCGGAAAGCAGCAGCTCATTGCCGTCCCAATCGATGTTTAAGGGCTCGTCGAAGGAGAGTTCCGTTTTCTGATGGCTGTTTTTTCTCAAATGCATGAGAATCTCGTTTTCGATGCATCGGGAGGCGTACGTGGCAAGCTTTATTTTCTTTTCCGGGGAAAAGGTGTTGACCGCCTTGATGAGGCCGATAGTACCGATGGAAATGAGGTCCTCGATGTTGATGCCAGTGGATTCGAATTTTCGCGCGATGTAAACCACCAGCCGCAAATTGTGGGTAATGAGCTCGTTGCGCGCTTTTTCCGGGTCTGTGGCCAGAAGGACAAACATTTTTTCCTCTTCTTCCCGGCTTAAGGGGGGAGGAAGAGTCTGGGAGCCATTGATATAATCAATGCGTTTGCAAAATCCCAGCAGGTTCAGCAGTTTTTGTTTCAGCCTGCAATAAACAGACTGATGTTTCAGTGATAGCATGTTGTTCTCCATCCTTTCCCGTTTTATTCTTCAAATAATGTTTCGCCTGCGATGGCGTCGGCTTCCCCGTCGGAGAGAGGCTCAAACACCGGGGCCAATACACAGGGACGGACGATTTTTTCTCCGTTTTGGATGATTGCAAAGGAATCGGGCTCAAAGCCCGCCAGAATCCCCTTGCTGCCTACGGTGTGATAAGGGACCATCTGTATCCGGGAGGCCCATTGCTGGCCGCTCAGAGCGGTTACAGCTTCTACATTCTGCATACAGGCCAGCACTTCCTGGGGAACGATATCCCGCAGGCTTTGGGCGGTGCACAGCACCGCGGGAAGTCCACTAATTGAACAGGCTTTGTTTCCGGTGTCCAGAAAGATGGTGAGTGCGGTCTGTTTGCCATCCACCGTAATCTCCGCCTCATAGAGCCGTTTTGGGTGGATGCGCCGGGCCAAAAGCCATTCCAACAGGCGGACGGCGCCGTAAGCGAGTATGGTGGAAACAATCAGTGTCAGCGCGGAAAGGTGGTAATAGACCGTTCCGTTCCGGATAGCCAGTTTGGGCGGAGCAAACAGAAACCAAATGGCGATCATAAATCCGGCGAAGATAAAGTTAACACCGAAGAAAATCAAGACTCTTTTGAGGAAAACGGCCCGCGATTGGAAGCCAAAGTTGATCCAAATGAGCAGTGCAGCCACCGCGAGCTTAATAAGAAGCAAAAACACAAACGGGAGGTCAGGCGCTAAAATAATCAGTGCGGACAGTCCACCCGCGCAGGAGGCCAGTCCCCTCCGGAAAGCCTTGGATTTTGATTTGGAGAGAGATTCGGTGGCTAAAAGCAGAAAATAAGTAATGTAGATGTTCAGACCGATGAGTACGTCTATGTAAATGACTGTCATATTGGAGCCGTCCTTTAAGGCGATGTTCTGTTTGAAGGTCGTTTTCAATGCCCGCTGATTCTATTATAGAGGGGCGGCTCTGAAAAAAATGTCACAACGGGAAGCATGGTGCTGCTCTTTTCCGAACCAAAAAAATGTTCCAATCATACAATAGAAAGCAGACATCTTTATCTGTCCTACCTGTCTTACGCGCGGGACGGGTAGAGGAAAAATCTGCGCGGAGAATGGCGGTATTTTTTATGGCTCATCAAAGTGGAGCATCGGAATATATTACCCCGGATGCTTCCGGAGCGGAAGTCACGGTTATGCCCGATCATTCCGGCTGCGGCTGTTCGCCGGAAGCAGTAATGCAACCAAACTGCGGCTGTCACGGCAATCCGGAAGTCGACTGTAAACCTACCGAGTGCACCTATGACAGCGACCACGACGAGAACGCGCACAAGTACAGAATCTGCTGCGATGCAAACGGATGCTGCTGCAAATATCCCTGCAGCTGCCGGAATCCCTTCTGGCCCGAGTTTGCCCATCCCAGATGGCTTTGCTGTCGCGATCTGTATAACGGTGAAGCAGAGAGCTGCTACGGCAACGACTGATTCAATAAGAAAAGCCGAAGCGTTTTTGCTTCGGCTTTTTGCTTTTATCATTTGTCCTCATTCAAAAGATAGCGGAGCATCCGCTTTGGGTTTTCGAGAAAAGATTTGGTGATTTGATAGTGATCTGTCTGCTCATATTCGGTGGGGACGGCTCCCTCTGCGCTGATAGCGTAGATTTCCGCTTCCGGACAAGCCATGAGGATGGGGGAATGGGTGGCGATAATGAACTGGGAATTGAGCTGCACAAGCTGATGAATACGGCTGAGCAGCGTCAGTTGATTTTGGGGAGACAGGGCCGCTTCCGGTTCGTCCAGAAGGTAAAGCCCGTTACCGCCAAAACGATTGAGGGCCAGGGAAAGAAAACTCTCCCCGTGGGACTGGCCGTGGAGGGATTTTCCCCCGTAAGACCGCAATAGCCCCATATCCACCTCTTCCAGACGGTCTACTTCGCTTGCCACGTTGTAAAAGCTCTCCGCTCGGAGAAAGAAGCCATCCTTTGGGCGGTGGATTCCCTTTTCCAACGTCAGGAACCGATATAAGGGCGAGTGTGTCTCACTGGTGGCAAAGTGAAAGTTCTGGGTGCCGCCTTCCGGATTAAACCCGAATGCCACGGCGATGGCCTCCAATAAGGTGGACTTGCCGGAGCCGTTTTCTCCTACAAAAAAAGTAACTGGACTTTTCAGTTCCAGCCGTTTGAGGTTCCGGATAGCCGGAATAGCTGCCGTGTAGCCCAGATCCTCGTCGCTGTGCGGTTTTAGGCGGACGGCGCGGATATAGAGGTCGTCAAACAAGAAAATCCCCCCTAAAAGGAAAAAGGGAAGCGGCCGCTTCCCTCACTTGGTCAAATAAATTCCGTCCCGTCGGCACAGAGCACCTTGAGCCGGCGAATATTGTGGTAGTCGAGGTCAATATCCGCCCATTTGGCGAAGGCATCGGTCAACAGGGTCGGGTTGATGTTCACTTGAGTTCCGGCGGGCAGGGTAATATTCAGTTTTACCATTTCTAAGCAGCAAACCTGCTGCGCGAGAATCATCGGTTTCAGGTCAATCATTTTCATCCCTTTTTTGGTGCGCTTTTCGGTTTCTATGGCATCCTGCGCAAGAAATTCCGTCAACTTTTCAGAAAGTTGCTCTGTAGGGAGAGCCTTGCAGGACATAGTAAGCTCGTAATCCGCCCGCTCGATGTCGTTTGCCTTGCGGACGGGGGGCTGGATGGCGCGGATGACGATGCCCTCCGGCATGGCGTCGTTGAGGCGCTTCGTCGCCTCCTCCAGCGGAATGTCGGTGGTCAGCCTAAAGTCAAAGCTCTCGTTTACCCCCTCGTAGCCCAAGGCGATGGGCAGGGCGAAAGTCAGATAGATGTGGGGGTTGAACCCCTGGGTGTACCAAATGGGCAGCTTTGCCCGCTGGAAAGCTCGCTGAATGGTGCGGTAGAGGTCCAGGTGGGAGATGTACTTGGCCCGGCCAAACTTGTGGTAGAAGGCTCTCACGTCGTAGACGGGAACTCCCTCGATAACGGTGATTTTCGGTTCCAGCTTAGCCAATGCAAGCACCTCCTCCGATGAGTTTGTTGGCGCCGCAGCCAGCGCAGTTTTCCTTGCAGTTGGGGGTGACCTGTGCGTTTACCGCCTTTTGGTACTCCCGCCAGAGGAATTTTTTAGAGACGCCCACGTCGATGTGGTCCCAGGGGAGGATTTCATTTTCTTCCCGAACCCGGTTGGCGTAAAACTCCATGGTAAGGCCGGCGTCAGAAATGGCCTGCTTCCACTTTTCGAAGTCAAAGCACTCGTCCCAACTGTCGAATTTGCAGCCCATTTTCCAGGCGTTATAGATGGCTTTTCCTAACCGCCGGTCGCCGCGGGCGACAACGCCTTCTAAGACCGAGGTTTTTACCTCGTGCCAGCTCAGCGAAATCTTTTTGGTGGTGACGCTGTGCTGCAGGGCTTTCTGTTTCTCGACAATTTGGTCGAAAGTGTCCTGGGCGCACCACTGGAAGGGGGTAAAGCATTTGGGGACGAAGGTGGAAACGCTGATGGAGACGTTGACCGCCTTGCCCTTTTTGCGGGTGGGCAGGGAGTAGTACATATCGACGATCCGCTGGCCCAGAGCGGTAATTCCGGTGACATCCTCGATGGTCTCGGTGGGGAGGCCCAGCATAAAGTAAAGCTTTACCGAAGTGTAGCCGCCCTCAAAGGCGATGCGGCAGGTCTCCATGACCTCTTCCTCGCTGACGTTTTTGTTGATGACGTCCCGCAGTCGCTGGGTGCCTGCTTCTGGGGCGAAGGTCAGACCGCTTTTGCGGACTCGGCTCACTTTTTGTAAGAGTTCTTCCGAGAAGTTGTCCACACGAAGGGAGGGAAGGGACAGATTTACCTTCTCCGCCTCGGTGTAGTCAATCATCTTGTCCAGCAGTTCCTCCACCTGGGGGTGGTCAGAGGTGGAGAGAGAGGACAATGACATTTCGTCATAGCCGGTGGTGTCACAGAGGGATTTGCCCTGGCGGCAGAGGGTGTCCGGCGTTTTGGCGCGGATGGGCCTATAGATAAACCCGGCCTGGCAGAACCGGCAGCCGCGGATGCAGCCCCGCATGACTTCCAGTACCGCCCGGTCGTGGACCGTCTCGGTGTAGGGGACGATGAAGGTTTCGGGGTAAAAGACCTTGTCCATGTCTTGGATGATGCGTTTTGTCACCTTTTCCGGCGCTCCGTCCTTGGGGGTAACTGAGGTGATGACGCCGGTTTCATCGTAGGCCACGTCATAAAGAGAGGGCACGTAAATACCGGGAATTTGAGCGGCTTCCCGGAGGAAGGCCCGCTTGTCCCAGCCCGCTTTCTTGTGTTGCTGCAACAGGTCGATCATCTCGAGCATCACTTCTTCGCCTTCGCCGATCTGGAACAGGTCGATAAAGTCGGCAAGGGGCTCCGGATTCATGGCGCAGGGGCCGCCGGCGATAATCAGCGGCGCGTCGTTATCCCGATCGCAAGCCAAAGGCTCAATGCCGCCCAAATCCAGCATGTTGAGGATATTCGTATAGGAAAGCTCGTACTGAAGGGAGAATCCCACCACATCGAAATCGGTGAGGGGGTCGAGGCTCTCGAGACCGTAGAGGGGAATCTCGTTTTCCCGCATGAGGGCTTCAAAGTCGATCCAGGGGGCGTAGACCCGCTCGGCCCAACAGTCCTCCCGTTCGTTGATGAGGGAATAGAGGATTTTAAGCCCTAAGTGGGACATGCCGATTTCGTAGTTGTCGGGGAAGCAGAGGGCGACTCTGGTTTCCACTTTATTTTTGTCCTTCATGACGCTGTTCAGCTCTCCGCCGATGTAGCGGGCAGGCTTTTGCACCTTGAGAAGGAGGGGTTCCAGTTTTTCTTTCAAAGTCATGGGAAAGTCCTTTCTATATGGTGTTTCCTAACAGGGTATCAACAGTTATGGTGAAAAACTCCCGCATCATGTAGTGGGGGAGGAGAATACTAGGGTAGGGGGCGGCGATGCCGGAAACATGACTCAGTCTCGCCCGCTTCCGGGCAATGCACACCGAACGGAAAACGTGAAAATTGTTGGTGACGACGCCTACTGTCGGATTTTCCATTGTCATGAGCGCCCGGCTGTAGGCCATGTTTTCGGCGGTAGTAGTCGATTTGTCTTCTAAGAGGATGCGCTCGGAAGGGATGCTGCGTTTCCGAAGCTCCCGCACCATGCACTCCGCTTCACTGATGTCCTCGTTTTCCCCCTGACCGCCGGAGACAATTGCGACGGTTTCGGGGTTTTCCATGAGGTAGTCGAAAGCCGCGTCAATGCGGTACTGGAGGATGGGGCTGGGCTCGGTCCCGAACACCCGGGCTCCCAAGACGACGATGTAGTCGAGATGGGGCTTTGGCTGCTTTACCATGCCGGAGAGGACAAACCCTTCCGCCAGCACAAAGGCTGCCAGCAATATGGAGACGGCACAGCGGGCGGCTACAGTAAGAACCCGGGCCGCTTTGCCGGTGGATGTTTCTTTTCGCAGCAGCTCCCAGAGGCCCTTTCCGATAAAAACGAGGCCCAGCAAAAGCCAGACCCAGAGCATCGAGACGTGAAAGCCGGCGAGGGAGCCGCAGAGAAAATAGTAGCTGGTAAAAATCGCCCCGAAAACCAGCAGGACGATTGGAAATGCTTTTTTCATCGTTGTTCCTTTAATGACGTTTTGGATCGTTGGAGAGGCCGAGGAGGTAATCGGTTGATACATCAAAGTAATCGGCTAATTGCACCAGTTTTTCGATGGTCGTGTAACGAGTGCCGCTTTCCATCGTGCTGATCGCTTTGTGGGACAACCCGACGATTTCGCCTAATTGTTTCTGATTGAGGGAATGGCTTGTCCGTAATTCATATAGCCTTTTTCCGAAACTAATTTGACTGTTCATAATAAAACCTCTTGACATTTACCTATAAGTGGAGTAAAATCTACTTATAGGTAAATTTTGTATTTTTATTTCATTCAAATAGGAGGAATTGCTATGGAAACCGCAATCGACATTCTATACGATGACTTTGTCCGCAGAACCAGAGAAGAAAAGCCCGATGCGGTCATTGAACGGTATTCGGCCCTGCTCAAACAAAACTTTACCAAGGAACAGAAAAAATACCTGCTCCGCCTCGTTGACCGCAAAGACCTGCTGGCCGAAAAATTTTCCATCCGCTGCTTTGCCGAGGGCCTGCGGCTGGGGATCCTGCTGATCCAGGACTGCTACGCCGTACACGATCGAGAGGAGCCGTCTATTTCCCTTTGATTTTTTTCCAATACTCGGCGGCGGCCTGCTCCATTTTGTTGTCACCGGGGGTGTAGTAGACCCGGTTTTTCAGCGCGTCGGGCAGATACTGCTGCTCCACCCAGCGGTTGGGGTACTCATGGGGGTACTTGTAGAACTGCCCCTTATTTTGGTTGTCCTCACCGTCGAAGTGCTTATTCTGGAGGCAGCGGGGGATGGGGCCGGAGTTGCCCTTCTGGATGTCCTCCATAGCGGCGTTGATGGCGTCATGAGCGGTATTGGACTTGGGGGAAGTGGCCACTAAAATGACGGCATCTGCCAGGGGGAGCCGTGCTTCGGGGAGCCCCACCTGC
>CABUOE010000021.1 GCA_902493155.1 uncultured Eubacteriales bacterium | reverse complement strand
AAGACGCCGATGGCGATTCCCAGCACTGTCAGAAAAGAACGGGAGCGCTGGCGGAAAATGTTGTTCCATGCACTTTTTAAGCTCTCCATAACCCCTCCTATCGGCTTAGCCGCACCAGCTCGCCGTCTTTGATTCCCGCACTGTTGTAAATGACCGGTTCCTCCGGCGCAATTCCACTGAGCACTTCGGTGGAGGTGGAAAACTCTTCTCCTGTCTCGATATCCCGCCGTTTGGCCCTGCTGTTTTCGTAAACGTAGACGTATTCCGTCCCGTTTTCGTCCTGCTGGATGGCCTCATAGGGCAAGAGGTTTACTTCCCTGGTCTCCTCCACCGGAATTTTCCCTTTAATGGTATAGCCGGATTTCAAAAGCCCGTAGGTGTTGTCGATGTTTACGGCCACATCGACAACAGTGTCGTAATTGAGCCCAGAAAACCGCTGGTAGGCCGTAGGGGCGACGCTGAGGACGGTTCCGGCAAAGATTCCGTTGTCCACGGCGCTGGCGGTAAAGAGGACTTCGCTTCCCTCTTCTATTTTGGCCGCATCCTTTTCACTGACGTAAAACCGTCCCCTCAGCTTATCGGTGGTGGAGACTACCGCTGCCGTCGACTTGGGAAGGGAAAGATTTCCTTCGGTTAGGGAAAGGTTTGTCACCGTCCCTGAAGCGGTGCTGACGATTTCGGTGGGAAAGGCGCCCGACTCCAGAAGCTTTTCCAAATCAAAATTTTCGATAGCCGCCTGCAGCTCCTGCGGAATCACATCAATGTATTGGGAGGCAAGCTTGGCGATAGCGTTTTTAGTAGCGTTTACATCAATGGTCGCCAGCACATCCCCCGCCTCCACCTTTTCCCCCACCTGAACCATCACCTGTTCCGGCACAATGGGCAGATTCAGGGAAATCTCTTTTTTCTTCTCTTCTTCCACCGTGCCGCTAACAGTGACGGTTTCAGTATAGGGCATTTGCTGCATTTTAACCGTCTGAACCTGCGGCACCAGTGCATCCGCCAGGACAGGCAACGATAAAAGGCCTGCTGTGACAAGCCCTGTAATAGTAATCAGCACCGCATATTTTTTCAACCCAATCCCTCCGCTTGATGTTTTTTCGACTGTATTAGTGTGTCTGCAAAACAAAAAATTATCACCGAATGCGGCTTAGTATTTTTATGAAAATTATCTGGTCAAAGAGAGGTATCCTAAAAATTGGAAAAAACGTCATTTACCCGCTGCTGCGCAAAATACCACGATCCAAAATGAAAGATTTTCGCAGCTCATTCGTATAAAACCGAAAAAATTCTGAACAATAACAGTAAATCAGAACAAAAAGAGGGGTTGTATGAATTTGGTTTCCTGCAGCAAAGACTGCGCCTATCAAAAAGACGGATACTGCTGCCTGACAGACACGGCGTATGTGAGCAACAGCAAGGTAGACGGCTGCTGCTATTACCGGAAGCTGTCAAATCCTCCAGCCGATGCGGCGCAGAAAAAGCCGGTGGAACGGATTTAGACCGTTCCACCGGCTTTTTCATACTATAAATTTGTCTGTCGCATAAGACCAAAGCAGTAAGGCCGCCCGCATATGAGGACATCACTCGATAAACCCGCCGCCCAAAACGATAGCGCCGTCGTACAAAACCGCCGACTGTCCTTTGGCGGGGGCCTTCTGGGGCTCGTCGAACACGACCCGGAGATTATCTCCCTCGGTGAACACCCCACAGGGAACCGGCGTGGCCCGGGAGCGGATTTTTACCTCCGCCTGAATGCCGTCATGGATACTCTCCGGATAAGTCATCGAAATCCCGGAAACCAGAATCTCCTTTTCGTAGGCGTCCTTTTCGTCCGCTAAATAAACCCGATTTGTAACGGGGTCTATTTTCTTGACGAACACCGGCCGCCCCAAAGCGATTCCCAATCGTTTCCGCTGTCCTACTGTGTAGTGGATAATCCCCTTGTGTTTGCCGCAGGGAACTCCCTCCGGCGAGATGAAATCGCCCGGGCCAGAAGCGCCGTACTTTTCTTCAATGTATCCGGCGTAGTCGTTGTCCGGGATGAAGCAGATCTCCTGGCTGTCCGGCTTCTGGGCGCAGCTGAGGCCGATCTCGGCGGCGATTTTTCGCACCTCGTCCTTTGGCAGTTCCGCCAAGGGGAAGATGAGCCGTGAAAGCTCCCGCTGGTGGAGCCGATAGAGCATATAAGACTGATCCCGGGCCGCAGAATCCCCTTTAGCAAGGTAGGTGAGGCCGTCTTTATGAATCAGCTTTGCGTAATGGCCAGTAGCCACAAAGTCGTAACCTTCCTCGTCCGCCGTGTCGATAAGGGCTTTGAATTTCACCAGAGGGTTGCAGACAATACAGGGGTTAGGAGTCCTGCCCTTCTGATATTCTGAAACAAAGTAGGAAACCACTTCCTTTTGAAATGGTTCTGACATATCTTTAACCACCAGCGGGATACCCTGTTCTTCCGCAGAACGCCGGGCGTCCTCCACCGTTTTTACATGGGCAGGGGACATTTTGAGGACCACCGCCCCCACCTCATAGCCCGCCTGCTTCAGCAGATGGACGCAAACCGAGCTGTCGACCCCGCCGCTCAGCGCCACTAATACTTTTTTCTTTTTCAATCCGGACACCTCTTGCAATTTGATAAAAAGCGGGGACGGTAAGGCTTCTTATCGTCCCCGCTTTCCGCTTTTAATGACAATGGCAGGCTTCACATTCCTCGATTTCCCCGACGATGGGCGTTGGATCAATACCCTGACGGCGGTAATAATCGGCGATGGCCGCCTTGATGGCCTGCTCCGCTAAAACCGAACAGTGGAGCTTCACCGCCGGCAAGCCGTCCAGCGCTTCGACAACCGCCTTGTTTGTGAGCTTCAGCGCCTCGCTCAAGGGCTGGCCCTTAATGAGATCGGTGGCCATAGAACTGGTGGCGATAGCCGCCCCACAGCCGAAGGTGAGAAACTTCACGTCTACGATCACATTGTTTTCTACCTTTATATACATCTTCATGATGTCGCCGCATTTCTGGTTTCCCACTTCGCCGACGCCGTTTGCATCCGGCAACTCACCTACATTGTGCGGGTTCGCAAAATGCTCCATTACCTTTGCGCTATACATCATAGGACATCTTCCTTTCTATCAAACCAAACCTTGTTCCTTCATTTCCTGCCACACCGGTGACATATCCCGGAGCCGCTCCACCACCTGTGGGATCACTTGAAGCGCATAGTCCACGTCTTCTTCGGTGTTGTATTTACCGAGGCTCAGCCGCAGCGAGCCGTGGGCGATGCCGTGCTCCAGCCCGATGGACAACAGCACATGGGACGGGTCGAGAGACCCGGATGTGCAGGCGGAGCCGGACGAACCGGCAATGTCGTTTAAGTCGAGAAGGAGCAAGAGCCCCTCTCCTTCGATTCCCTCAAAGGAAATGTTCACATTGGTGCAGAGCCGGTTTTCCCGGCCTCCGTTTAAGCGGGTGTGGGGGATTTTTAAGAGATTGTCGATGAGCTTGTCCCGCAAAACGGTGAGCTTCGCCGCCTTTTCTTCCAACCCGTCATGGGCGTCCTCCATGGCCACGCCTAAACCCACGATAGAGGCTAAATTCTCGGTGCCGCCCCGCTTGTTGCTTTCCTGTGCACCGCCGTCCATAAAGTTGTCGATAACGACTCCCTGGCGGATGTAAAGAGCGCCCACGCCCTTGGGAGCGTGGATTTTATGCCCTGAAAGAGACAGCATGTCGATGTTTTGAGCCTGCACATCGATGCGCACGTTGCCGATGGCCTGAACGGCGTCGGTATGGAACAGCACTTTCTTTTCCCGGCAGATCTTTCCGATTTTCGCAATGGGCTGAATGGTGCCGATTTCGTTGTTTGCGTACATGATGGTGACGAGGGCGGTATCCTCCCGGATAGCCTTCTCCACATCCGCGGGACTCACATAGCCTTCGCTGTCCACGGGAAGATAGGTGACTTCGAACCCTTCCTTTTCCAGCGACTGGCAGGTATGAAGCACCGCGTGGTGTTCAAACACCGAAGTGATGATGTGTTTCTTGCCCTTTTTGGCCAGCCGGCGGGCGGCTCCCTTGATGGCCCAGTTGTCTGATTCAGTGCCGCAGCCGGTAAAGAAAATTTCCCGCGGCTTGGCGTTTAAGGCTTTCGCCACCTTTTCCCTCGCCTCATCGATGGCAACATGGGCCTCCCGGCCGATTCGGTAAATACTGGACGGGTTGCCGTAATGCTCCGTCAAATACGGAACCATGGCTTCAAAAACGCGCTCCGAAACTTTTGTTGTCGCGCTGTTATCGAGATATACGAAACGATCCATTGTTTTCATTTCCTTTCTATGTGGGCGACAGCAAATGCAAATTGCTATCGGGAGGATTTTCCTTCTTTCGGGTTTATTATATACTAATTTAGTATATTTTTCAATAGCCCCTGCGGATAATTTATAAATTCGTAAAATCTGCCAAAAAATTATCCTTTGAACTTCTGACTTTCAGCCACTGCCATTTCATCGCAGCGTTCGTTTTCCGGGTGGCCTGCGTGGCCTTTGACCCATGTGTAGTGCATCTGATGTTTCTCCAATTCCTGGAGCAACTGTTCCCACAAATCAGGATTCAGAGCCTTGTCCTTTTTGTTGCGCATCCAGCCGTTTGCCTTCCATTTATAGACCCATTTTTGGGTGATGGCGTCGATGATATATTTGGAGTCGCTGATTAAGGTGACTTCGCAGGGATATTTGAGCGCCTTGAGTCCCTCGATGACCGCAGTGAGCTCCATTCGGTTATTGGTGGTATCGGCCTCTCCCCCGCAGAGTTCCCGGCGGCGTCCTTCGCACTCCAAAATCGCGCCCCAACCTCCCGGCCCGGGATTGCCGCTGCAAGCGCCGTCAGTATACAGGTTTACTTTTTTCATGTATGGAAAAATCCTTTCCCAAAAGGCAAACTACCTTTTAAAATGTCGCGTCAGATTGTCAAAAAAATCCTGCATGGCTTAGTATATACTATTTTTGTGAAAAATACAAGTTTTCCCGCATAAAATGGGGGTCTTTCCCATCTGCCCCAAAAAGAAAAGCAGGATGCAATACACATCCTGCTTTGTAAATCAAGGTCATTCTGGATTAGCCCGCCAGACAGAACTTCAAGATGAAGAAGGCAGCCAAGATCCAGGTGATAATGCTGGTCTCTTTGATTTTGCCGGTGCAGAGTTTGATCAGACAGTGAGAGATCAGACCAAATGCAATACCGTTGGCGATGGAGTAGGTCAGAGGCATCATGGCGACAGTGAGGAAGCCGGGAACAGCTTCGGACATGTCGTCGAATTCCATGTTCTTGAGCCCGCCGATCATCAAAGCGCCGACGAAAATCAGCGCGGGAGCGGTAGCACAGGAAGGAATCAAACCGATAAACGGCCCGAGAACCAGAGCAACCAGGAACAGCACGGCGGTCGTCAAAGAGGTCATACCGGTTTTACCGCCTTCGCCGATGCCGGCGCTGGATTCCACGTAAGTGGTAACGGTAGAAGTACCCAGCAGCGCGCCTGCAGTGGTCGCAATAGAGTCGCAGAGGAGGGCTTTTTTCATGCCAGGCATGTTGCCGTTTTCATCCAGAAGACCCGCTTTATCGGCGGTGCCCAGCAGGGTGCCGATGGTGTCGAACATATCAACGATGGAGAAGGAGAGAATCAGCACCAAAGCGGTAGCGATAGCGCCCCAAAGATTTTTGCCGCCGAAGAGGGCACCAAAGTTCAGTTTAAAGAAAGATGTGCTGATAAAGTCGGATGCCTGCTGGCCTAGGTGATAAGAAAACCCATCAGGCAGGGATGCGGCGCCGCTGAGATAAGCAATAAGGGTGCTGACAACGATACCGATAAGAATGGAACCTTTTACTTTCAGGGTATACAGGGCCGCAATGACAACGAGGCCGACAATGGCGACGATAGCACCAGTAACAGCAACTCTCGTATCAGGGTTAAGCAAAGTGGAGAAGTTCACTAAGCCCACCTGTGTGGAGGGATTGGCGACAACGATGCCAGCGTTCTGGAGACCCAGATAAGCGATAAACAGGCCGATACCGCCGGAGATAGCGATCTTGACATTTTTGGGAATCGCTCTGACGATGGCTTCCCGCAGGCCGATAACGGTGATGACGATAAACAAAAGTCCAGAGAGGAATACCAGAGCCAAAGCCGCCTGATACTGCTCAACAGGGGTCATTTCCGCGTTGCCGGACATAGCCACGATAGCGGGCATAACAGTGAAAGCAAAAAATGCGTTGAGGCCCATACCGGGAGCCTGTGCAAAAGGCATTTTCGCCAGCAACGCCATCAGGATGGTGCCGATGAACGAAGAAATACAGGTGGCGAAGAAAACGCCGTTTGCGATGGCCGGATCGCCGCCTCCGAGAATCTGCGGGTTGACGACCAGTATGTACGCCATGGTTACGAAGGTCGTGATACCGGCTACAATCTCAATGCGAGCCGTAGTGCCGTGTTCTTTCAATTTGAAAAACTTTTCCATTGAAATCCTCCTTATTTTTTACGGTCCCGTTCCGGTTTGCGTATTTCCCCTGAAAGTATTTACAAACCGTGAACACTCTTTAAAGTATAAAGGATGTGTAAAGAAAAATCAAGAGTTTACACATATTATCTTCCAAAAATCGTCATAAATATGAAATATCTGCCAAATATTTTGTACATTGTTGGGATGGCTTTGATAAGACTGTGCCTTCGCTTGTAATTTTCTTCTATTTCCTTTATAATAAATGGAAAAGGAGATGACCACGATGAACATTTGGCATGATATTTCTCCCGACAGGGTGAAGCCCAACTGCTTTGAAGCCTGCATTGAAATTGAAAAGGGCAGCAAAGTTAAGTACGAACTGGACAAGGAAACTGGCATGCTCAAGCTGGACCGCATCCTTTACACCTCCACCCACTATCCCGCTAGCTACGGCTTCATTCCCCGCACCTACGCTGACGACTTGGATCCTTTGGATGTGCTAGTGCTCTGCTCTGAACCCATTCGCCCCATGACGCTGGTAAAATGCTATGCCATCGGAGTCATGACCATGATCGACAGCGGCAAAAAAGACGAAAAAATCATCGCCATCCCTTTTGACGACCCCAACTATAACTGTTACCACGACATCAAGGAACTGCCGGAGCATATTTTCCAGGAGATGAAGCATTTCTTCACCGTCTACAAAATGCTGGAAAACAAGGATACCGCCGTCCAGGAGATAGAAGGCCCCGAAACAGCTGAGGAGGTCATCCAAAAGTCGCTGGACGCTTACATTGAAAAATTCTGCCGGTAACAAAAAGCCTCCGTCCAAAAGGACGAAGGCTTTTTCTGCATAAAACAAAATACGATTGTCCCTAGAGGTTGGAGGGACAATCGTATTTTCACACAAAAACGAAAACTTACGCTTTTGCAGTATTCACTTTTGCTGCAACCTGAGCTTTCTTTCTGGCCGCATTGTTTTTATGGATAATACCTTTTGCAGCGGACTGGTCGATGACTTTGCAGGCAACTTTTGCAACCGCTTCCTTATCGGCAGCGTTAGCAGCAACCGCAGCGTCAACCGCTTTCAGAGCAGCTTTCAGTTTACCTTTTGCCATTCTGTTCTGCAAAGTTTTAGTTTCGATGACTTTAACTCTTTTCTTTGCGGATTTAATGTTAGGCATATTGGCACCTCCTTCACATAAAGTCAGCCTGCTTTGTGCAGACTAACAAAGGACATTTGTGCAATCCTTTTGGATGCCACAGATTCCGCCATGACACTTTCGCATCAAGACACGTTGGCAGACTATGACAGCTTTACTATCATACCATTTCTTGCAAAAAAATGCAAGTGGTTTTTGAGAGAAATTCGTTTTGGCGGAAAGCTTCTCCATTTTTGATGAAAAAAAGGTGATTTTATGCTGAAAAATATACGTACCGACCTGGCGGTGGAATGCCTTACCGACACAGGCCCTTCCCTGCCCCAAGGCGTTCGCCGCGACACCGAAACCATTGGACAAACTCCGGTTACCAGGGTTGTCATAGAAACTGAACAGGCAGCCCAAGCCATCGGAAAACCAGTGGGAAAATATGTGACGGTGGAGACCACACCCTTTCACCGGTTTACGTCCGATTTCGAGAATCAGGTCAAAATCGTCGGCGACGAGATTAAAAATCTCTTGCCTGATGGGCCGGCGCTGGTGGTAGGCTTGGGCAACTCCGCCATTACCCCCGACGCCTTGGGCCCGGAGGTCATCAACCTTATCTTCGCCACCCGGCATCTGCAAAAGGATTTCGCCGCCATTTCCGGCTTCGAACATCTGCGGGGAGCTGCCGCCATCGCCCCCGGCGTCTTGGGCCAAACCGGCATCGAGACGGCCGAGATCATCTCTGCCATCGTGCGGGAGATAAAGCCCAGTGCGGTAGTCGTCATCGATGCTTTGGCCTCCCGGGAAATCGCCCGCCTGGGCGCGACGGTGCAGATTTCCGACACAGGAATCGCCCCCGGCTCTGGTGTTGCCAATCACCGAAAGGAGCTGACTGAAAAGTCCCTGGGTGTCCCGGTCATCGCGGTGGGCGTTCCCACCGTGGTGGACATGAATACCATCGCAGAGGACCTGTCCGATAGACAGCCGGTATCCCTCCCCGAAAAGGGAAAAAATATGATGGTGACGCCCCGGGAAATCGACACCATCATCGAAAATGCCGCCAAGACAGTGGCTTTTGGTATCAATCTGGCGCTCCAACCCAGCCTCTCGCTAAACGACATCATCTCTTTGGTGAACTAAAAGGGTCCGCTTCCTCGCCGGTCAGCAGGTAATAAACACTGACTTTGAGGATTTCCGCCAACTTCATCAGCTCATAGTCGGTGATAAAGCGCTGTCCCTGTTCGATACGACTTATGGACTGCTGTGAAAACTGGATTCCGCTCAATTCCAACTTTATGGCCAATTGTTCTTGGGACAGGTGTGCTTTTTCTCTGAGCAGCTTGATTTTGCCGCCTGATACATTCGATTTTCCACTGTAGAAATAAACTTTCATGGTTCCATTCCTTAGCGTAACAATAACTTTTTTATTCATGTTATCACAAAAAGAATATCATTATTACCCCAAAGATGACTAAGATTAAAATTTTTCGACGGAGGTGTAAAAATGGAACCGTTTAAAATGAACAGGAACGATAAAAAATTGAGTACACATGTACTGCGGACCTTCAGCTTGCCGCCGGAAGACGACAAAAAAATCTTGGAAATCAGCAAACAAAAAGATATTTCCATCAGCCGTATCATCCGGGAATGCGTCCATTATGCTCTCAAGCATTATTCGGAGTAAATTTTTCCGAATCATTATATATGGAAAGAGACACCGCGACTTGCAGCGTCTCTTTATTTTTATTTTTTTGGATGGCAATTGCCGCTCATGGGGCAGGAACCGCAGCTGCAGCCGCAGGAGGATTTTCCTTTCTTTTTATTGCGGAACATCATAACAAGAATAAGTATGACAACCGCAAGTAAAATCACACTGAGCACAATCGTCGCCAGATTTGCTGAAAGCCATGAAAGCATCGTACATCCCTCCTACTAAATCTGTTAATAAACGGACAACTAACGAATCCGTACCTTTTCGGTCAGCTTGGTCGCTTCCTTATAAGGCTTAAAGAGCATATAGATGATGCCAGCCAGCGCCGCAATTGCAAAGATCAGGCCGATTACGTTGACATGACCGGTGAACAAGCCTCCGAACTGGTTGATCATCAGGGCAATCACATAGGCAAAGCCGCACTGATAACCGATGGCGAACCAGGTCCACTTGGCGTTGTTCATCTCGCGTTTGATGGCGCCGATCGCCGCGAAGCAGGGAGCACACAGCAGGTTGAACACCAGGAAGGAATAACCGGTGATTCCTGTAAAGGTCTGTGCAAGCGTGGTGTATACATTTCCGCTGGCACCATAAAGGATACCCATGGTACCGACGATGTTTTCCTTGGCGACCAAACCGGTAATAGAGGCGACTGCCGCTTCCCAGGTACCCCAGCCAAGAGGGGCAAAGATCCAGGCAATCCCATTACCGATGGCTGCAAGGATGGACATGTCAAGCTCATCTTCAGCCAGCATGCGGAAGCCGTCCGGCGTAAAGCCAAAGAAGGTAAGGAACCAGATGACAATGGTGGAGAGTAGAATGATGGTACCGGCCTTCTTGATGAAGCTCCAGCCCCGTTCCCACATGCTGCGCAGAACGTTGCTGACAGTGGGCAGGTGATAGGCGGGCAGCTCCATAACAAAAGGGGCGGGCTCGCCGGCAAACATTTTGGTTTTCTTTAGCATGATGCCGGAGATGACAATGGCCGCCATTCCGATAAAGTAGGCAGAAGTCGCGACCCAGGCGGAACCGCCGAAAATCGCGCCCGCGATCATCGCAATAAAGGGAACCTTCGCGCCACAGGGAATAAAGGTCGTCGTCATAATCGTCATGCGGCGGTCACGCTCATTTTCAATGGTACGGGAAGCCATAACGCCGGGGATACCGCAGCCAGTGCCGATGAGCATCGGAATGAAGCTCTTTCCGGAAAGGCCAAATTTGCGGAACACGCGGTCCAGCACAAAGGCGATACGGGCCATGTAACCACAGGCTTCCACAAAAGCCAGCAACAAAAACAGCACCAACATCTGGGGCACAAAGCCGAGCACCGCGCCAACACCGGCAACAATACCATCTAAAATCAGTCCGCTCAGCCACTCAGCAGCGCCGACAGCTTCCAGTCCATTTCCAATCAAGACAGGAAGGCCGGGGACCCAAATACCGTAAGTCGAAGTATCCGGCGCACCGTAGTTTTCCTTGTATTCAGTGTTCAGATATTGCCCCACAGCAGCCTCCAAATCCGCTTTTGTAGTGTCGGGGACTTCCTCAACGGCCAAAGTTTCCTCGTCTTCCAGCTCATAGGTCACATTGGCATCGTCCGGGGTGAGCGCCACCAGTTCATTCAGTGCAGCCTGGGCAGCAGTCTCGTCATACTCCTCGCTTTCCATGTCCAGAGCCGACGCGATTTCCTCGTTGCCGTACTCGTCGACGAAAGCACTGATAATTTGGTCGCTGTCGCCGTAAGTTTCAGCGGCCTCTTCATACTGGGAGGTACCGATGCCGAACAGATGCCAGCCGTCGCCGAACAGTCCGTCATTGGCCCAGTCAGTTGCAGCAGTACCAACCGTAACCATCGAGATGTAATAGATGAGGAACATAACCGCCGCAAAAATGGGAAGTCCCAGCCACCGGTTGGTGACCACCTTGTCAATTTTATCGGAGGTGGACAGCTTTCCGGCCGCCTTTTTCTTGTAGCAGCCCTTCATCAGGGAAGCGATGTAGACGTACCGTTCGTTGGTGATGATGCTTTCCGCATCGTCGTCACACTCCTCTTCCGCAGCCTTGATGTCTTCCTCGATATGGTTCAGGATGTCCTTTTGCAGATTGAGCTGTGCCAGCACCTTGTCGTCCCGCTCAAAAATCTTGATAGCGTACCAGCGCTGCTGCTCAGCGGGCATGTTATGTACCGCCGCTTCTTCGATGTGAGCCAAAGCGTGCTCGACGACGCCTGAGAAGGTGTGCATCGGCACGGTTTTGCCCCGGTTGGCAGCCTCGATAGCCGCTTCCGCCGCCTCCATGATGCCGGTGCCCTTTAAGGCGGAAATCTCTACAATTTTGCAGCCCAGTTCCCGGGAAAGTTCCTCAACGTTGATTTTATCGCCGTTTTTCTTGACCACGTCCATCATGTTGATGGCGATGACGACAGGAATTCCCAATTCCGTCAGCTGGGTGGTCAGGTAAAGGTTTCTCTCTAAGTTCGTTCCGTCCACAATGTTTAAAATCGCGTCCGGCCGTTCGCCGATGAGATAGTTACGCGCGACCACTTCCTCCAGGGTATACGGAGAAAGGGAGTAAATGCCCGGCAGGTCGGTGATGGTGACGCCGTCGTGCTTTTTCAGCTTTCCTTCCTTTTTTTCCACCGTAACGCCCGGCCAGTTTCCCACAAACTGGTTGGAACCGGTAAGCGCGTTGAACAGAGTGGTTTTTCCGCTGTTCGGGTTGCCCGCAAGAGCAATTCGTAAGTCCATAACCTATATTCCTCTCTTTCATGATTAGCGTCCGCTAACCTACTGTTGAAAAAATATGGGGTCTCCCCCGCTGTCCGATGCTATTTTACCTCGATCATGTCCGCGTCCGCTTTGCGGATGGACAGCTCGTATCCGCGGACCGTCACTTCCACCGGATCCCCCAAGGGAGCGACTTTTCGGATATGTACCTCAACGCCCTTGGTCAGTCCCATATCCATGATACGGCGCTTGACCGCACCCTCACCGTGAAGCTTGACGACCGTTACCGTATCGCCGACCTTTGCCTGCCTGAGTGTGTTCATTTATGGTTCCTCCTCAAATAAATTTACCATGACAAATCAAACCATGATTTTCTGCGCCATTTCCTTGCTGATAGCCACACGGGCTTCCTTTACGTTGACGATAATATTCCCCCCCATGGCGGTGATGACGGTGACGTTTCCGCCCGCTACGAATCCCAGATTCTCCAGGTGTTTTTTTACCTCCGGATTCCCACCGACCTTTTTGATCATGTTTTCTTCCCCGACGTTTGCAAGAGTAAGCGGCATCATGATTCATCCTTCCTTACACAAGGTATTCAATTAGCATCTGCTAACTATAAGCTCGAAAATTAGGTTAGCTCCTGCTAACCTAATTAAAGAGTACTCCATATTTTTCATGTTGTCAAGAACTTTTAGAAAATACCTTTCAATTTGTTAAAATTTCAGCAAATTACAAGTTCAGTTAGCCTCAGCTAACAAATTTCTTGTGCAAACCGACCATAAATTTCCTCACGGCCAATTTCCCGCGAATGCCGCCCGCCATTCGCGGCTTGCGAAATGAAACCTTTTATGCTATTCTGTTGGTATATAATTTGGTTGGAGGAGGTTCTTTCATGCATTTGCAGGAATCGGGAGAGATGTATCTTGAGACCATATTGATATTGTCCAAAAAGAATAACGGTGTCCGCTCCATCGACGTAGGCGAATACATGGGCTTTTCCAAGCCCAGCGTCAGCCGCGCTGTAGGGCTTTTAAAAAACGGCGGTTACATTGCGGTGGACGCCGGCGGCTTCCTTTCGCTGACTGATTCTGGAAAAGCAATCGCCGAAAAAATATATGAGCGTCACACTATGCTGACCCAGTTTTTGATGCGCCTTGGAGTAGATGAAAAGACCGCCTCTGAGGACGCCTGCAAAATGGAACACTACATCAGTGATACGTCTTTTGAAGCAATCAAGAACCACGCGCTTGGCCGCAGAGAATAACATCATGCTCTATGGAACATTGTAACGGATGTAAGCAGAAGCACATGGCTTGAAACCAATTTGTTTTGGGCCATGTGCTTTGGAATTTGTTTGCCGTCCCATTATAAAATACTTGTGCAAAAACTCATTTATTAGCGGTAAAAACGCTTTTTTAACGGGCAAAATACCGTTACTTCCTTTAAAAACCAACCAGGAAATTTATATGCGATAGAGAACACAGTCAATGCTTTTACGCATAAAAATCACGGAAAGGCTGGTAACAACATGGCCCCCAAAAAAAGTACTGCTTTACAGAAAATCCTATCATGCCGGATCAAGGAACCCTATCTTTGCATCGCTTTGATCGTTGTATTCCTGTTCCTGCTGATCCCGTTATTGCTGATTGCGCAATACGCCGTCCCCTGCGCGGACGATTTTAACTACGGGGTGCTCACGCATCGGGCCTGGGAAACGGAACATTCCATTTCTTCTGTGCTGGCGGCGGCCGGTGCGCAGGTAGCTGACTCTTATCAACAGTGGCAGGGCACCTTTGCCGCAATTTTTTTAATGGCATTGCAGCCCGCTGTCTTTGGCGAACAATACTACGTCTTCGGTCCCGTTCTCATGTATGCGGTTTTCATCTGCGGAACTTTCTTTTTCTGCTGGGCCCTGTTTCGGAAATTTTTTGGCGCGGGCAAGTGTCAGTTCCTGATTTTGTCGGTGGTGTGGACAAGTCTTTGCCTGCAAATGCCGCCCAGCGCCCTGGAGGGCTTTTACTGGTTCAACGGCTCTGTATTTTATACTTTTTTCTTTTCGATTTCTCTGTTTTTTTATGGACTGGTCATTTTGTATCTTCAATCTGATTCTCAGAAGAAAAAAACCGTCTATTTTATTCTGCTTTGCTTTCTCGCTATATTGATCGGGGGAAGCAATTACACCACGTCTTTGCTCACCTTTGTCATTCTTCTCTCCCTCTCCCTGATTCTCTTTTTCTCCAAACACAAAGATCGGAAAACCTTCTTGGTGCTCTTAGGGATTTTGACCGCGGCCTTTCTCCTCAACATGGCAGCTCCCGGGAACGCTGTGCGGCAAAGCCGTTTTCCCTCCCACCCGTCGCTGCTGAAGGCGGTGTGGATGGCGATATGTTTCGCCATAGACAGGGCGAATCTCTGGCTGTCCATATCGATGATTCTGGTTCTCACCATTTTGGCCCCGGTTTTTTGGAGGATCGCGTCCAATACGGCGTTTTCTTTTCGCTACCCTTTGCTCATGGGTATTGTTTCCAGCGGCCTCTACGCATTGCAATTCTGTCCGCCAGCCTACGCCATGGGGACAAAAGGACCGGACCGCCTGCAAAATATCATATTTTTCTCTTTCATTTTTTTGTTGCTCTTCAACTGGTTTTATGTCATCGGGTGGATCTGTAAAAAATTACCTGCCTTGACCGGAGAAGACTCTATTTTGTCAAAAATCCGGGGGCAGAAACAAGGATACTCTTCCACCATTATGCTTGGACTGACGGCATTGTTCCTATTAAGCTGCTACGCCATCTCTTTTCCGGTTCCTTTTACCAGCAAAAGCGCTGCCGCTTCCCTCATATCGGGAGAGGCACAACAGTATCATCAGGAGGCTCAGGAGCGGTTTGCGATCCTAAATGACAAAAGTGTAACAGAAGCCTATCTAAAACCTTATTCTGTCTGGCCCTATGTTCTGTGTTCCGACGATGAGTCCGACGATCCGACCTACTGGCGCAACCAGTCCCTTGCAGAATATTACGGAAAGTCTGCGGTAGCCTTGACAGAACCCTCTCCTTTAGCCGAGGAGACTGCAGAAAAATATTGAACCATCGGCAAATAACAAGGCTGTTTCCTATACGGACCTCATCCGCCTCATAGAATTGGGAATCTGGGAAACGCCGCCGAAGTACAAAACTGCACTTCGATACTGTCAAAGCAGTCACCTCACTCATTTTCACGGCATAGAATATTTATCTGTGACAGAGTGGATTCATAATGGTCGCTTCGCTGTATGTAAATCAGAACTGATTACAAAAAAGACAGAGGAGAAGTCAACTCGACTTCTCCTCTGTCCTAATTTTGGCTACAAATACGTTTTGTTTTCATTTATGCCTTTTTCCGTGGATTAGCAGGTGATCTCTATATGTATAGATCATTTTTATGTGAGCTTCATTCCGTCCTTGAAAGCATCGCCCACACGGTTTCCTAACTCGTAATACCCGTGATGCACGGTATCGTAAGTAATAGGGCGGAACTTACCAAGGTCTATTTCTCCGTCTTCACCGAGAATACTTTCATCTGCGCTGACATTCTTTATTTCACCGATAAACTTGCTGCCATCAATGACCTGCTTCAATACACATTCCAGCACAAGCGGCAGTTCGTTGATTATAGGTGCATTGACAAATTCACTTTTTATTGTTGTAAATCCTGCTTTTTCCATTTTATCCGGTTCATCGTTTGCGGAAACAACGCCTACATAATCGCAGGAAATCATATGTGCTGTATCTGCAACGCTTACGGTAAAAGCTTTGGTTTTCATAATGTTATCTGTGGTCTTATGACTGCCGAGATCAATCATGATCTCATTCATTCCTACAATACCGCCCCATGCGGCATTCATGGCGTTTGCTTTTCCGTTTTCATCGTAAGTACCGATAATCATAACAGGCTGGGGATACAAAAACGGTTTTGCTCCGAAATTCTTTCTCATAGTTATCCTCCCAAGTGAAACAATTGAACGTTTGATTTTAACGAATAAAATTGGTTCTTTGGAATGCTTCTTTTTCCGGTAGTCCGTACTTTTCTTTGCCGAGCGCAATGCTTTTCATCAAAAACGCCATGTTTCTTGCCAGCGTCCGCATTCCCTGTAAGCCTTCTGCGTCCTGCTCGGCTTCACCGATCTCTCGGCCGTGGATGCTGTTCCAATACTGTCCGGAGGCTACCGGCATACCGGAAATCGTAAAAAACTTATTGAGTTCGTCAAAGGTGGAGGATAATCCACCCCTGCGTGCCGCCACAACAGCAGCTCCGACTTTCATCGTTTTATCAAATGATGTACTGAAAAATAAACGAGTAAGAAATGCCACCAGCGTCGCATTGGCGGAAGCATAGTATACGGGGCTTCCCACTACAAGGCCATCGCACGCTTCAAATTTCGGTGCAATCTCATTCACCATATCGTCGAATACACACTTGCCGCTTTTCGCGCAGGCTCGGCAGGCAATGCAGCCTCGGATATCTTTATTACCGATATGCACGATTTCCGTTTCGATATTTTCCTCTGCAAAGATTTTTTCCATCTCGTGCAGAGCGATATAGGTATTGCCCTTGGCGTGAGGACTTCCGTTAATCAATAAAACTTTCACGGGTTATGTTCCTTTCCGTTAAAGATGATGCCGTGAAAATACCGCCAATATCCCGCAGCATTTTCACGGCGTTCTGACTATTTATTCGTGTATTTTCATGTTGTGCAGCATCTTGACAAAATTCGGATCAAAATGGTTGACGATCTCGCTGTGCCCAATGTCCAGCTTAGCGATTTCTGCCATATCTGCATCGCTGAGCGTAAAGTCCCAAATATCCATGTTCTGTTCCATTCGGTTTTTGTGAACCGATTTCGGAATTACCACTACGCCGCGCTGTACGTTCCAGCGCAGTGCAACCTGCGCGGCTGTTTTACCGTATTTCTCACCGATGGCCGTTAAGACAGGATGGATGAAAATGCCGTGACCTCCCTCAGCAAACGGCCCCCACGCCTCCGGTACGATTTCATATTCCTTCATCAGTTTCAGTGCATCTGCCTGCTGGAAGAAAGGATGCAGTTCAATCTGATTGACGGCAGGTATAATTTCAACTGTTTCACAGATATCAGCCAGTACATGGGGATAGCAGTTGCAAACGCCGATGGCACGGATAACCCCTTCTTTATAGAGTTCCTCCATTGCACGCCATGCACCCATATAATCGCCCATCGGCTGATGAATCAGATACAGGTCGAGGTATTCAAGGCCCAACTTTTTCATGGAAACTTCAAACGCTTTCTTTGCGCCCTCATAGCTTGCGTCCTGAACCCACAGCTTGGTGGTAACGAATAAATCACTTCTCTTTACGCCGCTTTTTTGAATTGCAGCGCCTACCGCTTCTTCGTTCATATAGGCCGCTGCAGTATCAATCAAGCGGTATCCGCTTCCGATAGCATCCAGAACAGCCTGTTCACACTGTTCCGGATCGGGAACCTGAAATACGCCGAAGCCCTCCATTGGCATTTTAATTCCGTTGTTTAATGTAATATACTCCATGACAGTTCCTCCATTTTAAAGTTCTTGGCATTATTTTAACCGATTTTTTCTTCAAACAGAAGTCTCTGTTCGTTCCCTAATTATAACCCGAAGGTTTATACTAATTATTCTGGGAAAAGCACAGGCTCGTTATATGCTGTTTGTTTGCTTTTCCATCCTATCACTTTATTTTCTTCTTTGTATTTTCGAGCCGCCGAATACTTACTGATTCAGATTTAATTCTGCGACCCAGTCACGGATCATTTTTTCGGAAGCACCGGAGGAGAAGCGACGACCTTCCTTCCAATCACCTGTACCTGCCATTTCTTCAAGGAGCGTGCCGCTTTCTCCCATACCGGAGGAGGCAGAGGTTGCAAACGGAATCACGGTTTTACCGGAAAAATCATTCCCTTTTACAAAATTATCAACCGGCCAGGCTGCGATTCCCCACCAGATTGGATAGCCAATAAACACGGTATCATAGGAATCCCAGTCAGCTACTTCGGTGGTTTCTAAAGGTACGTTCCTCAGCGACTCATCATCATGTTCACGACTCACACGGCTATCGCTGTTTGTCCAGTTTAAATCTGCATCCGTATAAGGCTCCACAGGCTCAATTTCAAACAGATCTGCACCGGCGGCTTCAGCAATATCTTTCGCAGCACGCTCTGTGTTCCCGGATGCTGAATAGTAAACCACCAGTGTTTTTCCGCCTGCTGCGTCTGTCGGGGCAGAGGAATCGGACGGTTCGGACGCATTGTTTTCAGAAGTCTGTGATTCTC
>CABUOE010000020.1 GCA_902493155.1 uncultured Eubacteriales bacterium | reverse complement strand
TGAAAAGCCCCCCAGAAGACGGCACGAAAGGAAACACCTTGTCGTTGGCCCCTATGAGGATGGCCGCCTTTTTGTCCTGCACCCGCACCCGCTCCGCGCTGCCCACCAGCACGCTGTCCAGTGTCTGGGGCCGGTGCCCCAGGTCGTAGGTGGCGGCGCTTAAGAGGAAAAGCTCCTTATATTCCCGGAAGTTGGGGGCTTGCCCCTGGAGCGAGCCTTCCAATGTATCCAGTATCTCCATCAAAACGTCCCAGACCCGCTTTTCATTCTCGGCCTCCTCCAGCCGCTGTTCTTCTTTGAAGCGGCTGATGCGCTCCAAAATCACCTGGGGGACGTTTAACTGCTGTAAAATCTCGTAAAGCGCCCGGCTCACAGACTGCTCTTCCTCCGCCACCCGGCGGAGCGAGCCTACGCAATCGGCGCAGAGTACCCGGACTTTTTCGGCGTTTTTCAAACGGAGCTGCTCCTTCTTTTTGAGGGGACGGTCACAAAAGCCCATGGGATTTTGCGTAAATTCCCGGGAAAACCCGTCCCTGTCCACGTTCCAGACGTAAAGGTAGCGCTCAAAATCATCGATTTCGGTAAGGGTTATTGGCAACAGACCGCATTTGAGCATGGGAAGAAGTTCCTTACGGCTCATATTGGTCACCACACAGCCCAGTAGATGGGTCACAAGCCGCATGAGCAGCATGGAGTCGACGCTTTCGGTACGGTCGAAAAAATAAGGGATCTGATAGCGGTCGAAGGCCGCTTCCAAAATATGGCCGTAAGAGTCCAAATCCCGTCCGATGACGACGATATCCTCAAAGCGGTAGCTATTTTTCTGTACGAGCTCCCAAATCTGGGCCGCCGCGTACTCCACCTCGTCGAACTCGTTTAACAGTCCCACGCAGGTCACTGACTCATTTTTCCCCTTAAAAGGCAGAGGGTTACTTTTGAGTGCCTCCCCTGCAAAATGGCAAAGCGCCTCCGACGAAAACCGCATGGACTTTTCGAGAACCACCGTTGGCAGCAGCCTGCATCCCACCCGAAAAGCCAACGATTTAAGCCCTTTTTCCGTTTCTTTCAGCCCATCGAACAGGCCATACTCCTGCTCCCCCTCTGGCAGGCAGAGGGACACCGTCACCTCATGGGCCTGCAAAAAAGCTGTCCTTAAGATTTCCTTCTGCACCGCCGTAAAGCTCTTGAATTCGTCCAGATACAGAGTACATCCCGCAAAATAATGATGCTCCACAATGAAAGCTTTGGCCCGGTTTAAGGTATCGGACGGATCGAGAAACCGCTGAGTCAGCATGGCGTCATACCCGCCGTAGATGAGCCCTAAGTCAAACAGCTTGTCCTTTAGCAGGCCCTCTTCCGACCGGAGGGCCTCCGTCGTCAGCATGTCGGGGGTGATTCCCGCGTTTTTCAGCTCTTCCACCGTTTCCAGCATCGAGAGGACAAAGTCCGGTTTTCCGGCGTTTTTTCCGTAAAGGCGCAACTCATCCCCGCACTCTTTTAAGCTGAGCCGCATGGTGAGGATTTTTGCCGTATCGGTGGCGTAATCCCCCGCCATGCCGCCGTATTGGCGGAACACGTCGTCACAAAGGCGCATAAAGCTCAGGACTTTGACACGTCCCGCCCGCTCGGCGCCCAAAAACTCGTAATACTCTCGCTCTGTCTCGAAGGAAAACTGCTCCGGGACGAGAAGAATGACGTTTGCCCCGTCTTCTGCACAGAGTTTTGCGATTTCCCGGCGAATAAAGGTCGATTTGCCGGTGCCGGCAGCGCCTTTGATAAAACGAAGCATCCTCTCACCCCTTTTCTCACTATATTTGATATTATTATACCTTTTTATCACCTTGATAGCAAGTTAAATAACCGTTCCCTTCCCCATAAAAAACGCAAAACGCCTTTCGGCGGAAAATCCGTCCAAAAGGCGTTTGATCGCTTTATTTGAAATAATCCTTTACCTTCTCAAAAAGCTCCACCGCGTAAAACCGCACCTCGTATTCGGGCTTTGACTCGACGATTTCCCGCTCCCCCTCCGTCAGAGTTCGGGCCAAGGCGGCCTCGCTGTCCTCCGACGCCGCCGGGACGCAGAGGGCGGGATACAGCACGCACCACCAGTTGTGGCCCTTGGCCTCACCGATGGTGACCCGCACCGCATCGTAATACCCGGCGGGCATGGTGAAGTTTTCATACACCCGGGTGTCAAAAAACATATGGGTAAGCTCCGCGTGGACATCGTCGTCGGAGCCCAGTTTCCGAAGCTCGTCCCGGGCGATCTCTTCAATGCGGGGAAGGCTTTCCCGCGCCTTTGCCTCCGCTGCCTCAAGGCTGTCGGAAAGGTAAAAAAGGCTGTCGGTCTCCTGCAAAATCCGATCCCGTACTCGAAGCTTATTCTCCTGATCCACGGCAGAGTCGGAGTTTGCGAGAATGTGCAGACGAAGCACGTTCTCCCGAATATCGGCACACTGGGCGGAAAAGGTGGAAAAACTGTCCAGCACCAGGATGAATAAAAACGAAAAAATGAAAAAGAGCAAAAGCCTGGCGGTCTGGCTTAAGGGGGTCCCATGCTGTCTCATCTGGTCAATCGTCCTTTCGCTTTGAGATTTCCTTCAAAGTTTGGACCGTATTTCCAGAATTATGCAAGTAATAAAAACTATTGCTCCAAAACCACCCGAACGCCCCGAGATACAGGTTCCACCAAATAGGCGTGGTACCGGCTGGTGAAGCGGCCTCTGGTAGCCATGGCGAGAATCAGAGAGCCGAATACCCCGAATACCGCAGCTCCGCTTCCGGTCATCATGGCAGCGTTGGCTCCGTAATCCAACATATCTTTCTTGATTTCCCGGATTTCTTCGAGAGGTGCTGATTCCTCCAGCACGTTGTACATATACCGGGAAAAAGAGGATATTTTACCACTCAAAATAGCGTGTAAAAGCCCCTCCGTATCGGGATGTTTGCTGGAGCCCATCTCGTCGTAGCGCTCATAGGCTTCTTTGGTGTCCACCCCTACGCCTCGGGGTTTCACTACGACAAACTGTGCCATATTGAGGGGTGCGATGGAGTGAACCGTTTCCCCAATGCCCTGCACCCGGGCGGTGCCGCCCACGACGCAGAAGGGCACATCGGCTCCCACCTGGAGCCCTATTTCCTGGAGTTTTTCTTTGGAAAGCCCGGTCTGATAGAGCTGATTGAGGCCGACGAGCACTGCGGCGGCATCAGCGCTTCCGCCGCCCATCCCCGCGCGGGACGGGATATGCTTTTCCAGAAAGATTTCCACGCCGCCGTCTATGTTAGTCTCCCTAAAAAAGGCTGCCGCCGCTCGATAGGCAGTGTTTTCCGGGCCGTTGGGGATTTTGGGCCGGTCGACGGTGAGAGAAATGCCTTCCTCCCGCTTAATGAGCGCCACCCGGTCGTAGAGGCTCACGCTCTGCATCACCGAATCCAGGAGATGATACCCGTCCTCCCGCACGCCGGTAATGTCCAGCGACAGATTGAGCTTTGCCGCCGCCTCCAAAACGATTTTTTTCATGATGGAAATTCCCTCCTAACTTTGCCGTCAACTGGCTAATATATTTTCTGTATCCACTGGGCGGCTTCCTCGATATCGTCCGCCACCGGGCAGCCGCAGGTCAAAAGCCGCTCTTTGTCCTGATGTCCCGCCGCCACTAGTACGCAGGAGGCGCCTAAGCGTCTCGACACTTCGTAATCGTGGAGGGTATCCCCCACGAAAAGCAAATTCTCTCCTGATAAGCCGCTTGCTTTCATCCACTTCTGGGCCAGTTCCGCCTTGCTGTGGGCAAGGCAGTGATTGAGCGCCAGCACCTCATCGAAAGAATCCTGCATCTTCAGACGAGCAAGCTGTTCCATGAGGCAATCCTGCTGGGACGCCGATAGAATCACCTGCCGGGCGCCATTGCTCCTAAGGCCAGAGAGAACCTCCCGTACATTAGGGAACAGCTGGCAGTCCATGCTGTCCCGCCGGTACAGAGCCATATATTCGTCGGCCACCGTTTCGTAATCCTCTTTTGTGAAATCAAACCCCGCTCGCTCGTAATAACCCTTGATGAAAATTTGACGGTACATTTTCAGACTGGGAATTGGGTTTTTTCCACGCTTTTGGAGCATCCGGTTCATAATGGCGCAGTTTAAGGCCACGTCATCAAGCAAAGTGCCGTTCCAGTCCCAGACGACAGTTACATCCTTCATAATATTGCTCCTTATCAGAGGTTCAATATAGGGTTTCGCCGCACGTGAATCGCCTTGACCGGGCACATTTCATGGCAACAGTAGCATTTGATGCAATTTTCGTGGTAAATATGCGCCTTTCGATTCTCGATGCGGATGGTTTTGGCAGGGCAGCTTTCAGCGCACTTGCCGCAGCCGATGCAGACGCTCTTTTTCACCTGGGGCCGCGGGGTAAAAAACCGGTTCACCGCCGGCTTGACCACTGGACGCAGAGGCGCTGGCACAAAGGCCATAAAATCGATCCCCTTGGATTTCGGCTGCTTAAAATCCTCATAAGTAAGCAGAGGATCGCCGCAGACGGCTACCTCTTCCGGCGACAATGGGCTCAACCCTCGCTCCACCGCGTTGACGATGGTATAAATCTGTTCCGGCGGGCGATGAATCACCTGGGAAAGCACCAAATCAAGCTCATAGGGCGAAGTGGCGCAAAGGGTCATTCCCGTCTCCCGCAGGCTTCCCGATGAGGGGCCGTCCCCTTCCATGGATACCACCGCGTCTACAAAGGTGATGTCAGGCTTCACCGTCTCGCACAAATCCACAAGCATATTGCAGAAGTCCTTCTCTTCCGGATACCGCCAATGGAATTCCGGCTTTGTCAGCCCCGGGATACAGCCAAATAGATTCTTGACTCCCCCGCTTAAGCCCGCCATACAGTGGGTCTTGAGCTTGGCGATGGAGATGATAAAATCCGCCTCCACAATAGGGTTGATGAGATCAAAGCCCTTGCAGACAACGCCATTGGGATTTGGAACATATGTAGACCCTATATCCTCGTTAAGCTTTACAGAAAGCCTCCGGGCGATGTCCTCCATGCCGGTAGCCCTGTAAATGCCCATCAAAAGCGGCTTCGAATAAACTCCTCCGGGACTGTCGGCAATGGTGATGTCGGTCACACCCAGCTCCTGTAAATGCCGGATAACCGCTTCCACCAGCGCAGGATGGGCGGTGGTACCTTCCTCCGGCATCCGCTTCATCAAGAGGTTCGGCTTGATAACCACTTTCATACCGGACTTCAAAATTTCGTCCAGATGAAGCTGCACAAAATGCGCGTCTATACTCTCCTGGACAATTTTTTGCTCATAGCAAGCCGTGTGTCGGATGGAAACCAAACTGCATCAAAACCTTTCTGATATCATGTAAAGAAACGGGATGGGCAACCTGCCCGCCCCGTTCTCAATTAGTCTTTATGCTGTCCCTGTTTTACTTCTTCCACGAATTCGCCGATCCGTTTCACCGCTTCGTTTAAATGGTTGACCGAATAGGAGTAGGAAACCCTGATAAAGCCTTCCCCGCTGTCACCAAAGGCAGTTCCGGGGACGACGGCCACCTTTTTGCTGTAGAGCAGCTTTTCGCAGAACTCGTCCGACGTCATGCCGGTGCTCTGGATACAGGGAAAGATGTAGAAGGCCCCCTGCGGCTCAAAGGTGTGCAGGCCGATTTTGTTGAAAGCGTCCACGATAAACCGCCGCCGCATGTTGTACTCTTCCCGCATCTGGCAGATGTTTTCCTCACAGTGGTCAAGTGCCTCGATGGCCGCGTATTGAGCGGTAGTGGGGGCGCACATAATAGCGTACTGGTGAAGCTTAGTCATCTGTTTGATGGCGGGGGCAGGGCCGGTGGCGAAGCCTAAACGCCATCCGGTCATGGCAAAGGTCTTGGAAAAACCGTTGACGATGATAGTCCGCTCCTTCATACCGTCGATTTCCGCAATGGAAACGTGACGGCCGTTATAAGTAAGCTCGGCGTAAATTTCGTCGGACAGGACGATAATATCGTGTTTCCGTAAAACCGCCGCAATTTCTTCCAAATGCTCCCGACGCATGACTGCTCCGGTGGGATTATTGGGGAACGGAAGGACCAGAACCTTGGTTTTATCGGTGATGGCCGCCTCCAGTTGCTTGGCAGTCAGCCTAAACTCGTCTTCCGCCACCGTTTTGATAGGCACCGGTACTCCACAAGTCATGGTGACGATGGGAGCATACGCTACAAAACAAGGCTCGGGAATCAACACTTCCTCACCGGGGTTCACAAAGGCGCGAATGCAAAGGTCGATGGCCTCTGAACCGCCCACTGTAACCAGCACCTCGGATTTTGGATCGTAACTCAGGTTAAATTTCCGCTCCAGATAGCGGCTGATGGCATTTCGGAGCTCCGCTAAGCCCGCATTTGCTGTATATGCGGTTTTTCCCATCTGGAGGTTTTCGATGCCCGCCCGGCGGACGGAATATGGGGTTTTAAAGTCCGGTTCACCCACACCCAGCGAGATGACCCCTTCCATCTCGTTGGCGATGTCGAAAAATCGCCGGATGCCGGACGGCTTTAAGGAAGCCGTCCGGCTGGATATCAAGTTTTCAATGTTCATCACAGGGAAACGTTCCTCCTCTCGTCAATGCCGTCCTGTCCCATGAGCACGCCCCGGTCTTTGTACCGGGAGAGCACAAAATGGGTGGCCGTCGAAACGACCCCGTCCAAAACCGCAAGACGCTGTGCGACGAAGAGGGCGATGTCCTTAAAAGTTTTGCCCACCACCTGTACGTGGAGGTCATAGCCACCGCTCATGAGGTAGACGCTGTCCACCTCGTGGTAGCTGCTGATTTTCTGGGCGATTTCCTCAAATCCAAAATCCCGTTTGGGAGTGACTTTCAGTTCGATAACCGCTTCGACAAACTGGGTATCGATCTTGTCGTAGTCCAGAAGCGGCTTATATCCGCGAATGACGCCTTTTTTCTCGTATTCCGCGATGGCGGCTTCAACCTGCTCCTTTGTCATATTCAGCATGACCGCGATTTTATCGGCCTCGATTCTGGCATTCCCGTTCAAAATTTGCAGCAGTTTATCCATACTGGCGCTCATTCCTTTCTTTCGATAAAATAAATGAAAACCGCTTCTTTTGTCGGTTCTTTTCTTAGTATACCAAAATACGGCGGAAATGAAAACCCTTTTTCCACGACTTTTCAAAAGAAAGCCGATAAATTTTGTGGAAAAACACAGGACAGGTGGCGGTCTAATGCTGGATTCCGATAAAATTCCGGCAAATACTGGTCAAAGCCTGCAAATTGTGGTAAGATAAACGCAGTAGAACTGTGTTTATCGCTGAAGAAACCCTTTGAGGACGTTGTCCTCAATTTTGCCCACAAGGGGCAAAACCGGATTTCTTGCATCATAATAAATATGGTAGACTATGAAAAATTATAGATCGCATTGAAAAAGACAGTTTGAAAGGGTGCCTTTCAAACATAGCGCTTTGCGTATTTGCCGCAAAACCGGCTAAAACATCCAGAAAGGAATGTTACTCTTTATGAAATCTGCGGACAACTCGCTGCAAAATACAAACGGCGGCTTCGACAGCAAAATCGGCTTTATCCTCGCTTCTGTTGGCTCGGCTGTGGGCATGGGCAATATCTGGATGTTTCCCTACCGGCTGGGCTCCTACGGTGGCGCAGCATTTTTGATTCCCTACTTTCTGTTCATTATCCTGTTCGGCGTCGTCGGCCTGTCCGGCGAGTTCGGTCTGGGAAGGCTCACCGGGACCGGCCCTATCGGCTCTTATGACTACGCCATGAAATCCCGCGGCAAGAAAGGCGGCAAATTATTAGGGGCGATCCCCCTCCTCGGTTCTTTGGGCATTGCCATCGGCTACGCCGTTATCGTCGGTTGGGTGCTCCGTTCGGTGTGGGGCGCTGTCACAGGTGACCTGATCAGCGTACCGTCGAACGAATATTTTGCGGGAGCCACCGGACAATTCGGAAGCATTCCCTGGCATATCATCGTGGTGGCCTTGACGGTGATCATCCTCATCGGCGGCGTTTTAAAGGGCATTGAAAAGGTCAATAAAATTATGATGCCCGCCTTTTTCCTCCTGTTTATCATCATTGCCGTACGGGTGGCCTTCCTCGACGGCGCAGGCGAAGGCTACCGTTACCTCTTGATGCCCAAATGGGAATATCTTCTGAAACCCGAGACCTGGGTCATGGCCATGGGACAGGCCTTTTTCTCCCTTTCTATTACCGGCTCCGGCATGATCATCTACGGAAGCTACCTGAATAAGAAGGAAAATATCGTCCATTCCGCCGGCATGACGGCATTGCTCGATACATGCGCTGCACTGATCGCTGGTTTCGCCATCATCCCCGCTGTTTTCGCTTTCCAGTTGGACCCTACGTCAGGCCCGCCCCTCATGTTCATCACTTTGCCGAAGGTCTTTGCCCAGATGCCTATGGGACGGCTTTTTGCGGCACTGTTTTTCCTGTCCGTCTTATTCGCGGGCATCACATCCTTGGTCAACATGTTTGAAGTTTGTTCCGAAGCGGCCCAGAAAGAGCTTCGGATGAAACGCATCCCCTCCATCCTGTTGGTGGGAGCCGCCGTACTGTTGGTGGGCATTTTCATCGAATACGAGCCCTTCCTGGGCGCGTGGATGGACGTGATCACCATTTATGTGGTTCCCTTCGGCGCAATGCTGGGCGCCATCATGATTTACTGGGTGCTGGGCACCAAAAAAATCGACGCAGAGCTCAATGTCGGTCGAAAAAGGCCCTTGGGAAAATTCTTTGACTTCTGTGGGAAATACGTTTATATCCTACTGGCAGTGATCGTGTTTATTTTGGGCATCTCCTACCATGGAATCGGGTAAATTATTATAAGAAACTCCTTGCTTTTGGAAAACGGATGTGATAAACTGATGTAAAAATCAGAATTCACATCCGTTTTTGAGATTTTCTCACAAAAGGAGGCTTTTACTGTGCTCAATGAACTGTATTTTTATGACATTTACCCTAAAATCGTCCGGGAAGACAAGGCAACGCTCATCACTGTCCGAACGCTGTCCAGCCATGTGGCGTTTGAAGAAGGCGGGAACTACGTCGTTCGAATCTACCCCATGACAGCGGACATCTATTCCGATACCCGACCAGCCGTTATTGAGTATTCCGTAAAAGTCCTCCACGGCGTTATCGCTTTTTCCCATGCCTTTGTAGGCGAGCAGGAACACATGGTGCGCATTTTCCGCAAGGGAGAAGAGCGCTGGTTTGTGCAGTTGTCCGTCTATTCTCTTAAAGAGGACCTTTTTGGCCGGTATCCCTATCACCTGCCGCTCTGACGGAAGAGAAGCTCCGGAATTTGTGGCCGCTATGTACCGTCAGGCGGGCTTCGATTTTATTTCCATCACCGACCACGGTCAGAGATCTCCCTCCATAAACGCCATTGACGCCTACAAAGACATTCCCATGGATTATAAAATTTATCCCGGTGAGGAAATCCATCCGGTGAAAAGCCACATTCACATCATCAATTTCGGCGGCGATTTCAGCGTTAACGACCTGTGCCGCACCATGGATGAACAGAATAATATCTTCCCCGTACCGGAGTGGATGGAAAAAGTGGAGGCTGCCGCCAAGGAGCTGGGCGAGCTGCCGGAGGGAGTGGACCCCTTCGTCCATGCCTGCTGCTTAGAAGTGTTCAGGCAAATCAAGGCGGCAAACGGTATGTCCATCTTCTGCCACCCTTACTGGATTCCCAACGTCTACCACGTGACCCCCGGTTTTACGAAATTCTATCTGGAAAACGGCTTTGCCGACGCCTTTGAGCTGTTAAACGGCCACCCTATGCGGGAAAACAACCTGCAAACCTCCTTCTGGCACGATATGTGTGTAAACGGAGCCAATATTCCTATCGTGGGCAGCAGCGACTCCCACGGCACTGTCAACCGGAACCTCTTCAACGAGCAAAAAACTATCGTATTGGCCCATGGGAATACACGGGACGAAATCATCGAGGCCGTCAAGGGCGGGTACAGTATTCCCATCGAGGAATATAAGGGAGAACAACCCCATTTTTACGGCAGCTTCCGGATGGTCAGCTACGGCATCTTCCTAAACCGCAACTATTTTCCCCTTCACGATGAGCTTTGCTACGAGGAGGGCCGGCTGATGCGGGCTTATATCGGCGGAGACAGCGGAGCCCGGGATCGACTGGCGGGTTTGAAGGGGCAAACCGTCAATTTGATGAAAAAGTATTTTGCTAAATATGAATAAGCGAACAAAAAGCCGGGAGTCGTTGACTCCCGGCTTTTTCATTCTGATTATTTAAAGCTTTCTGCAAATTCTCTGCCCAAAGCTTTCGCATTGGCCAAATCTTCTTCAGTGGGGACGAACACCACTCGATACCCGTCGCTGAACACCTTCATTTTGAGGCCTTCCAGACGGGCTTTGATGTTGGCGGCCGCCTCTCCGCTCCAGCCGTAGGAACCAAACACCAGCGCCGGGCGCTTGCCGCTGTTCACTGCGTCCACATGGCTCAAAAGCTGCCAAACCGGTGGAACGGCGTCACGGTTAATGGTGGGGGAGCCAATGGCGAAAGCATCGCTGCGGTTTAACTTCGCTGCCAGTTCACCCATATCGTGTTTGATGATATCAAACACCTCCACTTGGGCGTTCGGCAGCACTTCCAAAATACCCTCGGCAATTTTCTGAGCCAGTTGACGGGTGTTTCCGTATGCCGAGCAGTAAAAGACCGGAATCTGGGGAACATTGTTGGGCTTACTATCGCACCACTGGGCGTATTTTTCCAGCGTGTAGCCGATGCGGCCGTCTTTTGTGAGGATGGGGCCGTGGCTGGTACAGATAAAGTCGATATCGAGACCTTCTATTTTATCGAGGCCCTTGCGCACATAAGAGGGGAACGGCCCGAAAATCGCATCGTAATATTCCTTCAGGGCCTTCTCGTAGCCCGCCGGTTTGGTGACATTATAGTCAAAGGTATAGGGCTCACAGTAATGGCAACCGAGAAAATCGCAGGAAAAGAGCACTTTGTCCTCAGGCAGATAGGTAAACATAGAATCCGGCCAGTGCAAAAACGGTGCCGACAGGAACCGGAATGTCTTACCTCCCAGGGAGAGTTCTTCTCCATCCTTAATAACGTGAATTTTCATATCCGGCAGATTGGTGATCCCCTTGATGTACAAGGAACCCGCCTGGGTGCAATATACCTCAGCGTTAGGGTTGTGGCGGATCACTTCTCCCACAGCGCCGCTGTGGTCGGGCTCGTTATGGTTCAAAACAATGTAGTCGATCTCTTCCAAAGGACAAATTTCTTCGATATTGGCGAGAAACTGCTTGTGAAACGTCTTATGGCACCCTTCCACCAGTGCGGTTTTCTCAGAACCTTTGACAATATACGAGTTATAGGTGGTACCATATTCAGTATGCATCACGATGTCGAACACCCTCATACTGGGATTCATGGCGCCGACAGAATAAACGCCATCCAAAACTTTTACAGCCGACATATTTCCTTCTCCTTTAACTTCAAATTTACAGAAAGAAAGGCAGACAATTCTGTCCGCCCTCCCCTTTTTGTTATGTGATTATTCCGCTTCAAACATGTCCTTGCCGACACCGCACATGGGGCAGGCAAAATCCTCAGGCAAGTCCTCAAATTTGGTACCGGGGTTGATCCCCATATCGGGAGCGCCCTCAGCTTCATCATAAATCCATCCGCAAACGGTGCAAACGTACTTTTTCATTATCATACCATCCTTTCAAGATGTTTTTCCTTTGCCAGTCTCTGGAATATTTTCCCTGAGATTGATTTTAATATAACACGGCTTTTGCTGTTTGTCAATTGCTTTTAGAATTATTCTAATGCGATTTACAGTTTTTTTACTTTTTTAAAAGCAGAGGTTTTAAATATTGTCCAGTGTACGATTCTGTAACCTTGACAATCTCTTCCGGTGTACCGGTTGCCACAATTGTTCCCCCGCGGTCGCCGCCTTCCGGGCCAAGATCGATGATGTAGTCGGCTGTTTTCAATACGTCCAGGTTGTGTTCAATGACGACGACGGTATTGCCGCCTTCCACCAGCTTTTGCAGCACATCGATAAGCTTGTGCACATCGTAGGTGTGGAGCCCAGTGGTGGGTTCGTCCAGAATGTAGATGGTGCGCCCGGTGCTTCTCTTAGAAAGCTCGGTGGCCAGCTTCACCCGCTGGGCCTCGCCGCCGGACAGAGTGGTGGCAGGCTGCCCCAGCTTGATATATCCCAAGCCCACTTCGTACAGTGTGGCAATCTTCCGCTGGATTTTCGGGATACTGTCAAAGAAGTGCATCGCCTCTTCCACCGTCATTTCCAGCACGTCATGGATATTCTTGCCCTTATATTTTACCTCCAAAGTCTCCCGATTATACCGTTTGCCCTTACATACTTCGCAAGGAACGTAAATATCGGGCAGGAAGTGCATTTCGATTTGCAGAATGCCGTCGCCCTGGCAGGCTTCGCAGCGTCCGCCCTTGACGTTGAAGGAAAACCGCCCGCTGCTGTAGCCCTTCATCTTCGCTTCCTGAGTCTGGGCGAACAGCTCCCGGATGTCGGTGAACACGCCGGTATAAGTGGCGGGATTCGAGCGGGGAGTCCGGCCGATGGGTGACTGGTCGATGTCGATTACTTTGTCCAGGTTCTCGATGCCGATGAGTTCGTCAAAACGGCCCGGCTTGATGCGGGAGGTGGACAAGGTTTGGGCAAGGGCCTTATATAAAATTTCATTGACAAGGCTCGACTTTCCAGAACCGGACACACCGGATACGCAGGTAAAAGTCCCCAGCGGGATCTCCACGTCTACGTTCTTCAGGTTATTTTCAGCGGCGCCTTTGATAATTAGTTTTTCCCCGTTCCCCTTGCGCCGCTCTTTGGGGACTTGTATTTTCCGTTTACCTGTCAGATATTGCCCCGTCAGAGACTTCTCGCAGTTCATCACATCCTGCAAACTGCCCGCGCATACGATTTCCCCACCGTGGACGCCGGCCCCCGGCCCCACGTCGACGATATAGTCGGCGGCCCGCATGGTGTCCTCGTCGTGTTCCACCACAATGAGGGTGTTGCCGATGTCCCGCAGCCGCTTGAGCGTCGCCAGCAGTTTGTCGTTGTCCCGCTGGTGCAGCCCGATGCTGGGCTCGTCCAGGATATACAGCACGCCCACCAGAGAAGAACCGATCTGGGTGGCCAACCGGATACGCTGGCTCTCGCCGCCGGAAAGGCTGGCCGAACCCCGGGAGAGGGTCAGGTATTCGAGCCCCACCGACTGCAAAAAGCCCAGCCGTTCCCTGATTTCCTTGAGGATTTGTTCGGCGATCATGGTGTCCCGTTCCGACAGCTCCAAACCGTTCACAAAATTTAACGCGTCAGTGACGGACAATTTACAAAGGTCGCTGATATTTTTGTCACCCACCGTGACGCTTAAGTACTCTTTTTTCAGCCGCTCGCCGTGGCAGTCGGGGCAGAGTACTGCACTCATACAGGTGGCGATTTCGTCCCGGATAAAGCTGGACTGGGTTTCCCTAAACCGCCGCTCCAAATTGTTGATGATCCCCTCAAACTCGGTGTCATAGGTGCCGGTACCGTACTCGTTTTTCCGCACCATGCGGATGCGCTGGCCCTTAGTGCCGTACAGTATGGCGTCCAGCTGCTCTTTGGTAAGCTTTTTCACCGGGGTGTCCAGCGAAAAGCCGTAATGGGCGGCAAGGGCCTCGTAATACATTTGGGCAATGGTGCCGCTCTCCCCGATATACCAGCCACTGGCCTTGATGGCCCCCTGCCGAATGGAAAGGTTCTTGTTGGGGATGACCAAATCCGGATCCACCTTCATAAAGGTTCCCAATCCGGTACAGGTGGGGCAGGCGCCCATGGGATTATTGAAGGAAAACATCCGAGGAGCCAGCTCCTCGATAGAAATGCCGTGCTCGGGGCAGGCGTAATTCTGGGAAAACATCATTTCTTCCCCGCCGATGACGTCGGCGATGATGAGTCCTCCCGACAGGTGGATGGCCGTCTCAATGGAATCGGTGAGCCGGGCTTTGATTCCATCACCGATAGCGATACGGTCGACGACGATTTCGATGTTGTGCTTTTTGTTCTTTTCCAGCTTGATTTCTTCCGATAAATCGTAGATATTTCCATCCGCCCGCACCCGCACAAAGCCACTTTTCCGGGCGGCCTCAAATTCTTTGACGTGCTCGCCCTTCCGGCCCCGCACAACCGGCGCAAGGAGCTGCAATTTCGTCCGCTCCGGCAAGGCCATGAGCTGGTCGACGATCTGGTCCACCGTCTGCTGCTTGATTTCCCTCCCACAGACCGGGCAGTGGGGCACGCCGATACGGGCATACATCAAACGGAGATAGTCGTAAATCTCCGTTACCGTGCCCACGGTGGAACGTGGATTTTTCGACGTAGTTTTCTGATCGATAGAGATAGCGGGAGAAAGTCCCTCGATGTAGTCCACGTCAGGCTTTTCCATCTGGCCCAAAAACTGCCGGGCGTAAGAGGAAAGGCTCTCCACATACCGGCGCTGGCCATCGGCGTAGATGGTATCAAAAGCAAGGGAGGATTTTCCGGAGCCGGAAAGCCCCGTCAAAACCACCAGCTTGTCCCTTGGAATTTCCACATCCACATTTTTCAGGTTGTGCTCCCGCGCCCCTTTGATAATGATTTTATCTCTCGCCATGCTAAACTCCTTTATTTCCTTCTGCCATTCCCCACATATTCCTCAGAAATTCGTGAAAAACTCAGCGTTCCAATTCCTCTTTCAGTTTGTTGATCTTGTCCCGCAGGAAAGCCGCCTGCTCAAATTCCAACAGCTTGGCCGCCTGCTTCATTTCGGCGGTCAGAGCCTTTATCATCTGCTGTTTCTCCGCACGAGACAGGCGTTTGCCCTTTTTGTCGATGGTGTCTTTGGAGGAAATCTCCAAAATCTCCGCCACCGACTTTTTGATGGTCTTAGGCGTGATGCCGTGTTCCTTATTATAGGCAAGCTGAATCTCCCGGCGGCGGTAGGTCTCCCGGAGGGCCCGCTCCATAGAACCGGTCACCGAATCAGCGTACATGATGACCTTGCCCTCGGAATTTCGGGCGGCGCGTCCGATGGTCTGGATGAGGGAGGTCTCGCTGCGTAGAAAGCCTTCCTTGTCGGCATCCAATATGGCCACCAGGCTCACTTCCGGAATGTCGAGTCCCTCCCGGAGCAGGTTGATGCCCACCAAAACGTCAAATTTTCCCAGCCGCAGGTCGCGGATAATCTCCATTCGCTCGATAGTGTCCACATCGTGGTGCATATACCGTACCTTGACTCCCATGCCGTCCAGATAGTCGGTCAAATCCTCCGCCATTTTTTTGGTGAGGGTCGTGACAAGAACACGCTCCTCTTTGTCTACCCGCAGGTTGATTTCGGACAGCAGATCGTCTATCTGACCCTCCACCGGCTTGACGATGACTTCCGGGTCAACAAGGCCGGTAGGTCGAATGACCTGTTCGGCGATATTTACGCTGTGTTCCCGCTCAAACTCGGCGGGAGTCGCCGAAACGTAAATTACCTTGTGGATTTTTTTATAGAACTCATCAAAATTGAGAGGGCGGTTGTCAAAGGCAGAGGGAAGCCGGAACCCATAATCAATGAGTGTCTGTTTCCGAGCCCGGTCGCCGAAAAACATACCCCTTACCTGGGGAATGGTCACGTGGGACTCGTCGATAAACATCAAAAAATCGTCCCCAAAGTGGTCAAGGAGGGTATAGGGAGTGCTCCCCGGCTCTCTTCTCGACAAAATCCTCGAGTAGTTCTCGATCCCCTTGCAGAAGCCGATTTCCTCCAGCATTTCGATGTCGTATTTGGTGCGCTGTTCGATCCGCTGGGCCTCTAAGAGCATTTCATTGTCCCTGAAATACTTGACCCGCTCCAGCATCTCCCGTTCGATCTCCTCTACCGCTTCCTTCATCTTGTCCGGCGGAGTAATGAAATGAGAAGCCGGAAAGATGGCCACGTGGGAGATGACATTTTTCACTTCTCCGGTGAGAGGGTTTATCTCGGAAATCCGATCGATTTCATCCCCGAAAAATTCCACCCGGATGGCAGTTTCGCCGCTTCCCGCAGGAAAAATTTCCACCGTGTCCCCCCGAACACGGAACTTATTGCGGACGAAGTTAATATCGTTGCGGTCGTACTGGATGTCCACCAGTTTTCGGAGAAGGGCGTCCCGCTCGATTTCCATTCCCGTGCGCAGGGAAATCACCATGCTGCGGTAGTCGATGGGGCTGCCCAGTGAGTAAATACAGGACACGCTGGCAACGATGATAACGTCCTTTCGTTCCGCCAGGGCACAGGTAGCGGAGTGGCGGAGCTTATCGATTTCGTCGTTGATGGCGCTGTCCTTTTCAATATAAGTATCGGTGCCGGGGATGTAGGCCTCCGGCTGGTAATAATCGTAGTAAGAAACAAAATACTCCACGGCGTTTTCGGGGAAAAATTCCCGGAACTCGGTGCAGAGCTGGGCCGCCAGAGTTTTGTTGTGAGCAAGCACCAACGTGGGCTTATTGACCTTTGCAATCACGTTGGCCATGGTGAAGGTCTTGCCGGAACCGGTAACGCCCAAAAGCGTCTGCTCCCGATTGCCGTTTTCCACCCCTTTTACCAGGCTGTCAATGGCCTCCGGCTGGTCGCCGGTGGGCTGATAAGAGGATACCAGTTTAAATTTTTGCTCACTCATAGACATTTTCTCCTGTTTTGCATCCATTGCCGGTCGGCCAATACAGATTTACACAACTTCTACTATTCTGACAGGGAAAAGGTAAGAACAACTGTTTCCAGCGTCTATCTTACTCCTTATTTCGCCAATTGTCAATGGTTTAGTATATCACAACAACCCTGTTTTTACAATTGAGATATCGTACAACAAGTCTGGGAGAAAATTTGCGGAATTGGTTGTATGTACAAAATCGCTTTCCCATCACTTCTTGCATTGTTTCCACTAAACAGCAAAATCTCTGGGCTAGGCTTTTCTTTGATAATAGCAACAGGCAGTCCGCTATTTAAAATTTTAACGTCACATAAATCTCCGCATAGAGAAATTACGGCTTGTGTTTGACGGTACTAAAACTTTTTAGCTTTTTTGGTGAGGTATACTGCATGAGAGCCGAAAAGAGAACCGGATTTCCCCATATGGGGAAATCCGGTTCTCTTTAGAGCCCTATGATTGGTTTCACTAATAATACCACAAAACGGATTTCATTCTGTAAAGAACCTTCCAAGTCTCTCTACTAAAATTCTTCGAATTCCTCCTGCCGGGGAAGCTGCATCTCCACGATGTTTTTGATACCCAGATGGCCGAATTCCATCATCGAAACCGCCGTATCGCCGGCAACGACAAAATGATCCAAAAATTCGATATTGAGCTGGCTCAGCACCTTTTGTATGCGCCGGGTTGTTTCGATATCTCGGGTTGACGGCTTTGCAACGCCGTGGGGATGATTGTGGGCGAGTACAATACTCACTGCTCCGCACTGAAAAACGATTTCTGCCAGTTTTCTCAAATCTACATGAGCCATGCTTTTGCTGCCTTTGGAGATAATTTCCGCCCGAAGAAGCTTGCAGGCATTGTTCATACAGAGCAGGTAGACAATCTCTTCCGATCGGCCCGTAAACTTGGGAATTAGGTACTCCCTAATTTTATCGGTGGTATCGAGAATTTCTTCCTTTTCCTGACTTTCATCCATATATCTCCGGTAAACTTCCGGAACCAGCTTAATCAAAATAGCCGCGTTTCGCGTCATTCCTTTCACGGCGGCCAACTGCTCCACATCTGCTAAAAACACCTGAGGGAAGCTGCCAAAGGTGCGAATCAGCTCATGAGCGATTTCATTGGTATCCTTTTGCGGGATACCGAAAAACAACAAAATCTCCAACACGTTGTGAAGCTCAAAATGCTCCAAACCGCCTTCGCTGACAAACCGGTCTTTGAGCCTTTGCCGATGTCCAGCATGGGGATTTTCTTTTTTGGCGTTTTTCGTTGCCGGAGCAGTGGCCTTGGTGTCGTTTCCCATTTGTGCCATCGTAAAAATCCCCCTTTCTTCCTCATACGATCCGTCGGAAAACAGCGGCAGAAACCCTAGAAATATCTGGAAACAGTATAGCACATAAATTTTGTTCTGTAAATGTTCTTTTTAACAATTCTATCCACTCGGAAACTAAGAGAAATTGAAAGCCCTTGTTTTATCTCTCCTTTGTTTTTTACATCATATCACAGCTAAAATGTTTATTTCAATCAAAATGGAGAATTTTATCTCCCTTTTTAGATTGGTGTTGCTGAAAGCTGTTTCGGAAAACATTCGTTGAAATACCCGAACTAGTGAAGTTATGCCAC
>CABUOE010000019.1 GCA_902493155.1 uncultured Eubacteriales bacterium | reverse complement strand
TTGTGGGGCCAGTGTCGCAGTAGAGAAACGGGCGAAAAACTTTGCTCCTGCCAAATCCATCGCATACTTTAAGGATTCTTCTTCAATATCTACAGTGCCCTTGACAGAAATCGGATCCTTGTTGGCAAGCTCAGCTTGGACGGGCATTTTCGCCGTCGTGGACAATCCAAGTCCCGCTTCTTTTTTGAGGGCAGCCAAATCAGGTGAATCCATACTTGCATCAACGCTTTGAAAGGCTTTGCTGAGGCCCCAAACTGCAGCGGTAACTCCGGCTATAACTCCGATAGCCATTGCCCAGTTACCAGTCATTATACTTGTTACCAACGCTAGGCCAGTTGACCACAACGTTGCAGCTTTGGTTGCAACATTGTACGCCACCAGCCCCACAACGACACCGCCAACTACTGGAATGAGCCAGTTGGCATTTTGCGCCACCCAAGCAATTCCATTTCCGATGAGCTGCATACCGTTTACCATTAAATTGATAAACGGTTGGAATTTTCCAGCGTCCATATCCTCGTTGAGCTGTCGGACCGTCTCGGCTAGCGTCTCCATGACCGGCTGTGCGGTTTCAGAAATAGCCGTCTGTAGGTTAGAGGTGAACACCCCTATCTGCGTATTAAGGCCGTTAAAGTTTTTGTCTACGACCTCCTGAGTGGCACCGAATTGGTCAAGTTTTGCACTGATGTAGTCCAACGCCCCTTGGGTGTCTCCGCTTTCCATCATGCTTCGGATTTGTTCGCCAGATACGCCGGTGATTCCATACACACCACGGGCGGAAACTGTATCACCCGCAAGGAGTTCTTTCAGGCTGAAAACGGCTTGCTGTGCGCCCTTGGTGGGGTCTTTGGCCTGTAACCTTTCGACCATCTTCATGAACTGCTCGACTTGGTCTATATCCCGTGTCACAGAAAGTGCAGAAGTAACACCGGTTACCAAATCTTCACGGCCCAAGGCCGATTGTTTGGCGTAGGCGCTGATGTACTTGTACAGATCACTGCCGGCCTGTTCATTCTTTAGGATGGCTTGTAGGGTGGTTTCCTGAACCTTTTGTAGGGCCGCACCATTGACGGCGGAGCTCATCAGTTCAAAGCCTTTCCGCGCCAGATACGCCAGAGAAACGATTTTTGTTAGCTTGCCTGCAACTCCGTCAAGCCCGCTACCACTCGCCTTTCCTGCATCCTCCTGGGCATCAGAGACTTTTCGGACGGCGTTTGCCGCGTCGGAAGCGTTCTTTGATACTTCTTTGTAGGCCTGGGCGGCAGTCTTGCTGTATTTCCCGGTTTTTTGCTCCGTCTTGCCCGTTTCTTCCCCGATTTTGTTTATATTCCGAATAACGGTTCCGACAGTGTTTCCGGACATGTCTTTTAGTTCAAATATAGCCTCTAACCGTTCAGCCAAACTACCACCCCCCAAGGCCTTTCAGCTTTTGAGCTGCTATTAAATCACTAGCGGCCATAAAAGCCTGTTCTTGCTCTGTCAAGTCAAAATACCGTTCCGGCGTAATGTTGTGATTTTGCAGGGCGAAATGGGCATACACCGCAAATGCGTCCTCGCCCTGCTCAATCAGTTTTTTGCTTCTTGTACCATCTTTTGGAAACCGCTGTCAATGCTGTTATGTTTGTTATATAACTCCATAAGTTTGGCTAACTCCCCATCCGTTACAAGACAATAGAGAGCTTCCAGCGGTTCCAAAATATTTCTTCCTTCCCGCTCAGAAAGGGCTTTCAACAAATCAGCGTCCTTCAAATTAGGAACAACCAGCGCATTTGCCACATAATGAGCCCAGATTTCGGATGTCTCGACACTGGTGAGGCCTTTTGCCAGCTCCATTCCCTCTTTTGCGGAAAGCTGGCGCATTTCCCACTCTAATGGGTTGCCGTTCTCATCGACAAAAGCATCGGATAAAATAAACTTGAGATTTTCTTTTCTTTTTGGATGCAAAAAGCCGTTCAAACTTTTCATATACTTTCCTCCTACCCCTTAAAGCGGGATACAATGTCAAAATCGTCAAACGTAAAATTGGTTTCCAAGCGGATTGATTCGTCAGAAGAATCGTCTAAATTACCCGCTCCTACTGAATCAAAAATAACACCCATTAAGGTTACTTCGCACCGGCCATAGGTCTTGTTTTCTGCGTAATACTGGATGGTGATTTCTGGGTATTCTCCTGTTTCCTTAAAGGTTCGCATAATTTCCAAAAACTCGCTGGTGGTATGGTAATAGGACATTTTTCCCGAGCCCTTCTCACCGCGAATCGCATTTTGTTCCATGTATTCGCCTAAAAACCTTTTATTTTCCTTGATTGCTTCCAAGGTTGCTTCGATTGCACCTATGCGGAAGCTTTTCTTGACCTCGCCGTTGATGGTGATATATCCATTCCCATCATGCCCGGATGGAAGGTTTTGAAGCCGTTCTTTTGTCATCTATGTACCTCCTTTACTGCGCCGTCACAGTGATATAAATTTTATCGGCGGTATCAGTCACCTGTAGGCCCACCGTAACGACTACGCTGTCTTTGACCGTTCCGGGGGACACGGTGATGTCATCAGCAGAAAAGCCCTCCACCGCCCCGGTGTCGCTGTAGTTTTTAATGGTCATGTCCGCGATCAGCCCCTTGATCTGGTTGCGACCGTCCACACTGTTGCGGATTTTACCGATGACTTTGGTATCAAGGAGCACCTGCAAATCCATCGCGTATTTGTCAATGGTGCGCACCACCAAGTTCTTTCGGAAGGATTCCGGGTCCTGCTCGGTGTATGTGGTGAGGCTGTTGATGTCATATAGTACCATTACCTTGCCATGCCGGTAAACAAACAGGATTTCCCCGTTCTGTGTCCTGATTTCCTGCTGCACCTTATTGAGCCTCGGGTTTACGTCCTGCCATCCCGCTACGTCGTAAAAAGTAGCACTTCCCTCAATTCCCTGTGCTGCCTGAATGCCAGCCATGGTGGCGCAGGCTTCGGCAGCGGTCAGCTCATAGTTTGCGGTAATTCCTCCCACGGTATTGTTAATAATGGCTTTGTCATTGGGGGCTGTGTTGGTGGACAAAACCGCCTGAACCATGTCCCCGTTTTCCCGCTGTTCTTTTACAAATCCAATAATGGACTGTGCGATCTCTGCATCGGTTCCAGTGTAGCAAAGGACATTATAGCTGTGCTTCGGCGCCTCTCCAAAAAATCCGCTGAATGCTTCTGAATTTGCTTCGGTGCTGGTTCCGCCGGTCAGCTTCACAGTTTTCGCGGCTAATGTTCCAGTCCCGGTAATATCGAGGAATAAATTAGGTCTGAAACCATCAACGGAAGTCACCACCTGACTGTCTACCTCAAGAGTGCCTAAAAAGGTTTTGATGGTAAAGCTGCCGGTGTTGTCCTCGACGGTGACCGACAAATCGTTTCCGCGAGTACCGCCGTAAAGGGCGGTGGCTGTAATTCCAGAAGCAAGCGTCGCCGTGGCTTTCACTCCGTCGTTGAGACGGTAAATAATTAGCTGGTCGGCGTAGTTCATCACTTCGTTGACCAGCTTCATTTTAAGGTCATAAATTTTATATCCCAGGGTATATAAAGTGTCGTCTCCTTTTTTGATGGCGGTCACTTTGTCCCCCCAATCAAGTGCCAAAGGCATCATTACAACGCCCGTGGTGCTCTGCAAGGACTGGGTTTCCCCCGCCCGGACTTCCACATAGGTTCCGGGTAAAATTGCGTTAATCATTCAATAATCAACTCCTTATCTGCTTGTTGAATGGTCTCTCCAACCGGTAAATTGATTTCACAGGCTGAGGTATCCCCGACCACATGAGCGACACCGTCTGTAATATCGCTTTGCAACCGGTAAAAAGAAAATGGTCCGATTTCGCCATCTAGGTACTCCAAATTTTGAAGCACCAGAAAAACGGCGTTTGTCAGCTCGGAATTGGACAGATAATCCAATGGAAAATATGTTAGCTCAAATCCAAAAGTGTATTTCGCAGTGTCGGACAGCTGCTTTTGATGGACAAAATCGAAGATTCGCACGAACCAGCCCGGGAGGATGGTTCCCTGCTTCTGCCTTTCGGTATATACGGTTTGATCCGGAAACATTCCTGCTAGAAAATCAGCAAGGTACAGGCGTAGATGGTCGGCAATTGTAAGCGTCCCCGCATTAATCCTCCCCATCAGGTTTCGGTCAATGATAATATTGGGCTTTAGTTTCATGTCACCCTCCTAAAATCCCGTCTTGTGCTTGATCTGCCGGATTTCTTCGTCCATAAGCGGTCGCATTGCAAGTCTGCCTCTGGTGATTCCCCGCTCAAGCATTCGAAAACCAGTGACATATCCCACTGTTTCCCCTGCTTTATTTACTGTGCGATGGCCATCGTTTACATCACCAGCATAATACAAATCGTTCGCGTATCCTTTACTGATTTTTCCATTCAAGACAATCAGCGGTATGTCTGTCCAGCGTCCCTTAAGGGTTCCGGTTTTTACAGGTGTTTTATCTAGTGTTACTTCTTTTGCCGCAGCCGTCGTCTTACTCACCACATTTACCTCCGCCTGTTGAATATCGGCTCCAAGGGCTTTCAGCTTCTTCACAAAATCAGCAAAGGCTTTTTTGTTTTTTCCGCTCAGTTTGCTCATGAGAATATCAGATCCTCTACTTTTACGGAATTGGAAAAGCTTCCGTGAAATGGTTTTCCGGCAAGGCCCGTTATCCTCTGCCCTTTGTGGGAGATTTCCAGCGTGTCCCCAGCATTTAGGATAACATCTGTATCAACAAAGAGTTCCGCAACCGTTCGGTTCGTGGCTGCTTCCTCACCCTGTTCCAGTGCTGGCCGGGAAGTCTGTGAGAAATGACAGAGGACGCCATCATAGACAACGGCGTCCTCCTTTACATTTCCAATTGTTTTTTCCCGTCGCACTGTCACCCGATCACCCCATAAGGATTGAAGGGCAGCTTTTCCGGCCTTGATAATATTATCTGGAATTTTCATACATTCCTCCTAAAACATCCGGCGGTACCGGTTCAGGACGTGGGTATAGTTCAAAAGAACGGATTTCCCTCCGCCTTGTCCATTTTCCGAAGATGTTACGAATGTAATGGAATCCCCTCCCTCAGATACACTTTTGACTGTATATGGTTGCTTTCCTAACTCTGCCTGATTCCACATATCCATTGCGATATCTGCCCAGGTGTAAAGAAGGCCATCTGGAATATCTGCAATGTTGCAGTATGAGAGAATCTCGTTTTCGGCCTGTTTGATATACGACAAATGCGTTTCTTTGTTCTCGTACCGGTCCTTTTGGGTTATATACCCTCTTCGTTCCCAAATGTCGAGGACATCATTTTCATTTTTCATCGTCCTTTTCCTCTGTGACAGGCGGTTTTTTTCTCGAATTTTTTTTGTCTTTTGGCCCTGTTTCTTTCTCGGTAGAGGACTCTGTTTGTTCCTCAAGTTCATCTTCTTCCGGTTCATCCTGACCCTGATTCAGATTAACTATAGGAGGGGAATAAACTACCACTTTTTCCGGTTCTTTAAATTCCTCAAAACCCATCAGTTTGTAATCTTTGATTTTACTTGGGTCAGCTACATCGATGATTTTGTTAAGGCGTATTAGTTTCATACAATCAATCCCCCTCACTGGAAATCACAGTATTGGTATCAATGTCAACAAAGATACTATCCACTTTACCATCTTTGCCATTCGGCATCACAAAAGTATCCCAGAAAGAACGATTCTGGTAAAGCCATCCATCACCTTCAGTATGTGTTCCGGGCGCAAAACCGTAGATGCTCGCGATTTTGGGAACGGTCAGAGCTGTCTGAGGGGTCGCAACCAAAAGGTTAAGGTAGTGTGAACTAGAAGAGGGTGCAAACCCATCAGTAAAGTCGAACACGTCACAAAAACGGTCAATGTCGATAACTTCCATCAAAGTCACACCGTCGATAGAAGTAACACGGGTTTCAATTCCTCTTCCCCCGCTCGCAACCTGGGACAGATTGATAACACTTGTAAACTCCTTGGAGCGTTCCAGTAAGTCCATAATTTCGGAACGGACGTAACAAATCAATCCGCCCTTCTGTTTGTACCGGCGTAAATTTTTGTGCCCAATAGCCTGTTTGATTTTGGTAAATACGTTTTCGACTGTGTAGGCAGATAAAGCTGTGCTTGTATAAAGGCTAGCTTTTTTGGCCTCTGCCGCAATTTTGGAGAAAAAATATGCGTCGGTCTCGGGTACCTGCTGGGTTTCGGTGAACACTGCGGTGATGTTCTGAATACTTGCGGTAGAATTGGTTTCATCCACATCAGCCTTGTCAACTAGGAATGAAATATCACGGTCATGAGTGACGGTAAATGGAACGTCAGTCTGAGCATAAACACCTTTGTTCCAACCTCCGCTGCGGCTATGCTCTTTATACCCGCCAGTAGACATTTGGGTAAAGTGGAAGGTTTTTGCATCAAGCCAGCGAACGTTAGTCGTGATGAAAGGACTTGTCAAAGTTCCTTGTACAATAATGTCAATAATATTGGGTTGCCACTTCTGTGCATAATTCAATGCCATAATTTTTTACTCTCCTATCTGTTTGTAAATTTTTCCCATACATTTCTTTTTACAGGTTCAGTGTTGTTTTGCCATGCATCTGGGTCTTTGTTGTCATGATGGGTTTCCGGTACCTTGTTTTTCAGAAGTTCGTTGAGACGTTTGTTCACTTCTGCTTCAAAGTCCTTGTACCGCTCTTGAATCCGGTCTTCCAGCTTTTCCGCTGTGATTGTTTTAAAATCAAGGTCGTTGACAAAGCTGGATGGTAAGCCGACTTCAGCTGCCCTTTTCAGGGCTTCTCCCCTGAGTTTTTCTGCTTCCCGTTCAACCAAGAACTCTTTTTTCTCCCGTTCTGCTTCCGCAAGTTTTTCCTGCAAAGTCCTGATTTTTTCATCATCCTGCATCTTGGCGAATTTCTCCGTCTCGGTTTGCAAGCGTTGAGCTTCTTCCTGTTGCCGTTTGAAGTTTTCTTCCGCTTCTTTTCTCGCTTCCTCTGCCGCTTTTTTCTTTTCGGCCGCAATTGCGCGGTTTACCTCATCACGGGTAAAAAGCTTGTTTTCGGCGTTTTCCACCGCATCCTTCTCAACTTGGGAATTTTCCGGTTTTTCCTGCGTCATAAGCTGTTCCTGTTGAACGTTTTTTGTCTCGTTTTCCATAAGTAACTCCTTGAGGTTTACGCCCTCCGGCAGAAATTTTGTGTTTTACGCCCACATGGCAGGTTGAGGTTTACGCCCTCCGGCAAATGTATACGAAAAGAACGCCGGCCGCCCCGAAAGACAACCAACGTTCTTGACGTCAAAATATGTAATTTTTGTAGGTACTATTTTCGATTATTCTTGCTTTTCCCAACCGATACAGCCGTACCGATAATGATGGCAACAACCTCCGCAAATATCGTGCAGACAACACCCGCCCAAAACGGATCTACATACATAGCTTATTTCTCCTTTGGTTCAAATTGTATTCCGTGGTCTCCTTCGTACGGATTATCGTGCGAAACTTTACCCGTCCAAATTTCAGGTGGGATTCCATCTGGAAAAGCTTTACATTGGTACAAGTCATCCGAATGCATTTCCCAATATTTGCAATTGATACAATTGGAACTGAATATCATATATTCGTATGGGTCCCCGTCAAACACAGGGCTCTGTTCCATTTCTTTATCGTATTCTTCCAGATACTTATTTTTCATCGTTATTCATCCCACCTAATTAAATTTATGGTAAATCCGTAACGCCTTGACATGCGGCGCATAATCAATCGCTGCAACAGATAATCCGCCTGTTCTGGATTCAGTGCCCCAGCAGACATCCTTCGGGAGATTGAGCCGTAATATTTCGGAATCATGGATTGATATTCTCGTTTCATTGCTTCTTTCGAACTTGGCGTCACTTTCCACTGTTTGGGCTGTTTGACTGAAAATACCCCGTGTTTTGTTACCGCCCTGACTTCTTTCATATCGAAAGCCCAGAGATTAAATAAATCTGACGGTGAAAGAGGCCCGTTCCCTGGGTGATTGTGTGAAAATATGGATCCTTTTAACATGCTTTTTTCGTCATCGGTTAAAGCGATGTAGTTGGAATCTCCTTTCTTCCGAAACAGTATTTTCCCGTCAGAATCAAAGGCTATTCCATGCTCAACTTTCTTACCTGCAATATCTTTCTCAGCATCAAAAATATTGCTGTTTTCCTCAAAGGTAATTGTAGCATCTTTTGGGTTCGGTTTCAAATTTGGTGCGGCCTGTATAATGCTCCTGCATGGATGCGGAATAGGCTGCCCTCTCCAATCCACAGTTATTGGTGGGACATTGACACCCAGTTTCATTTCCGACACTTTAAACCGTTTCTGGTTAAGGTGTTTACAAGCTTCGGTTGTGCGTCCGTCCATTACAGCAACAAATATGTACTCTTCTGCGCCAACGGATTGAAAGGCCCGTATTGCACTGTATCCTACAACAGCGGTCATTACGAGGTCTAGGTATCCATGATAGTCTTGTGGCTGCCCTGTGCTGCGCTGAGACGGTTTCAGGAGCCTGTTTTTCTCTGCATTAAGGATCTTTTGCATTTCCGGGCTGTCCGCTTCTAGGGGCGCTTCACGCTGTTTGGCGTTCCTAGCTGTGTCGGCGGTGCGTTTCGCCCCGTATTGGGCATATCCGAACATTTGATCCTCATAGGCAGTACCGTCCGGTAAATTCTGAAGAAAAGATTGCAAGTCTTTATCCGATACCCCGCCCTTTTTTCCGCTCTCCCGCTCAAAGGTATTTTTTGAGATAGCTTGAAGAATTGGAAGCTGCGCATTTATCAGCCCGCGGTATCGTCCGGCAAACGCCGCAAACAGATACAAAAAAAGAGCCTCGTGGCCCTTAATCCTGCTGCGGTTTTCCAAATCGCGCATATATAGTTTTAGCTGATAGGAGTCGCTGTAACCGGCATCCCGCCATTGCCTGATTTTACGGTGGAGGGTTTCCGTCTCACGCTTTGACAGGTTGCCGGTCAGCTCTATCCGCATAAAGCGGTCGATAATGGCTTGAATATCGTCGGACAGCTCAGAAAAAGTCTCGTTAAGGATTTTGTATAGGTCATCTTGCTTTTGATTGGCAAATTCCCAATACCTACGGATTTGTTCCCTGTCCGTCATCGTCCGGTTCCTCCTGCGGGTTCTGCTGATTCCGTTTCATCATGGTTTCGTAGTCTTTTTCTGTTTCCTGGTCCCGCCGCTCAAGTTCTTCTTGTGCGTCTACTTCCACTTGAGATTCGTTGATACAAGTCTGGTCACTAAATAATCCGCTCGACTTCATCACAGCGGCCCGGCTGATGGATTTATCCTTATCGGTGGGAATATTCCGTTGCATTACGATGTTAATGTCGCGAAAATCGAAATCGCTGCCTTTCAGATTAAGTCGGTTGGTGATAATTTCCCAAAGCCGTAGGTATCCTTTGCGGAATACGCGGTCGCTGGTGGCACAATACTGGTCTAATGCGTACAACTTGTATCCCAAAGCGCTGGCATTGTCCGCGTTTGAAAATGCCTCATCGGTCATGTTTGGCACACCTGTCAACATGGTAATTAGATCGTGAATTGACTTCTGCAGGGACAAAGTGCCGGAATAGTCCACATTTTTCAGAATCCATTCTATTTTTCCACCTGCTCCAATAAAAAGTACAGGAGCCTTTAGAAATCTAGCATCCTCTTCCTCCCTCTTAGCGGTTCCAACAGCGTTTTCAGGTGCATAACCAGTTACTCCCAATTTGGCATCGTCATTGTACTGAGTCATATTTCTAACGTTATTGACAAGCTGCTCATAGGTATTGATTGAAGAAATAGCCGGCTCAAACACTGCAATTCCGTCCGGGTGTTCAAAGGTGACACATGGAACGTCATTCCACATTAGCGCCTCCGCTTCATCTTCTTGCGAGTATACACCGTACTTACCGGTAAACTGTTTTTTCTCCTTGCTGGTAATAAGTTCTATAACCTCGATATCTTGATTTTCCACGTCCTTTTGTCTCCATGTACGAATACAACCAATTTGATTCGGCGGAGTGGAATAATCAAAAATTCCCACCGTCTGGCGGGAATCAAAACGGGTATACACGATTTCGTTGTCTTCATTTTCATATACATAAAGATGAGCCGCCGAGGTGATAAGGTAATCGTGAATCAGCTCTATGTAGGTAGCCGAATCATCGTTATATCGACGTATATACTCAATCGCATCGGTATAATCCTTAACATACGATTCGATTTTATCACCTTTCTGCACGCTGTAGACAGGCGCTTTACCCCCTAGATATCCCTGAACCATATTGACGATATAATATTCAAAGGCGACGATAGCCCGTTCTTTTCCGCTTTCGTCTATCGTCCCGCTCATTGTACCTATAGGATTGGTTTTCCGGGTGTATCTTTCGTACATTGCCCTTCTATGATTTAATATAGGGCGCACAACATCAAGCAATGTTCTGATATTATTTGAATTAATATCATCAAGATTTTCAACAGACATCTGAAGCAAAATACCATCCTCCTAAAATTTTGTTGTCCCAAATCCCCATCCAGAGTTGTTGTGCATAACTTCCGATAGGCCATATCTAACGGCGTCAATTGCATGATTATTTTTGTCTGGAAATGCAGAAATGAACTCTCCGTCTTTGTTCTGTGCGTATTCATAAAGGGAGAACTCTTTATACGCATTTGGAGTTCGGGATTTGTCAATTACAATTTCAAATCTATCCTGCAACCATTTGATTCCATACTCAACACTATCCGGCCCCTTTTTTGCCGGGTCTATTCGGATACCCAAAGAGTCGATTTCAGCAATGCTTTTTGGTTCCGCACAGTCAGCCAATACACGTCCAGTTCCCCGCTCCTTCATCATATCGGCGGCCCGTGTATTGCTCAAACGGGGTTGATAAATTTCGTCTAAAAGGTACAATACACGGCGATTGGAGTCATAGTGCATTTTTATCCAAGCGAATGGGTCAATAGCAAACCCAAAGTCTACACCATAATATAGTCGGTCAAAAGATTCAATTTCTGTATCGGTAATCTCCCGCTCAAGAAGATTATCAAATACAGCACCCCCAGTCCCGGTTGCTACTCCCATATATTCGTGTTCGTATGCTTCCGGTTTTTTAGCTTTCAACGTTTCAGCTTCAAAAATGAAAGCGTCCCCCAGCCATTCCCGGGGAACGTCTAAATATGTGCTATGATGGAACAACCGATTGGGTTGATTTTCAATCCTCTCAACATTAACCCAATTGTCACGACTTTTAGGCGGGTTATAGCTATAGAAAATCCAAAACAGATTACCTCCACGCATGGTTGACTGGTTGATATTCCGAATCTCTTCCATTCCATTAAACTGGTCGAGTTCTTCATACCATACAATTCCAACATACCCCTTTTGCGGTTTTAAAGATTTGATTTTTTGTGGATTATCAGCACCGCGAAAAAAGATTTTCTGCCCAGTTGGGAGATATGTAATTTCCATCGGGGACGTTGTGTGCTTGAAATATTCGGAAAGCGATAATGTGTCGATAGCCCATAGGATTTGAGCCAATACACTATCTCGGAGGGTCTCTCCTACTTTACGAAGAATTAGCGCGTTTACATCCGGGTTCTGTAAAAGCAATATGATAATTTCCAAGCTGATAAAAGAAGATTTTGTAGAACCTCGCCCACCATCAAACCAATAATGAGTGTATTTATGCTTTTGAATATCCCATGCAGGACCGTAGAAGTGAGGTGCAATTACCTGTGAAAAATTAACTATTCTTTGGGATATCAAAGTTAATGACCACTCCTTCCTCGTTCTTCTTATCAAGGCCGAGTTTTGCCCGCTCCAACATCAAATGCTCGCGCATAATATTTGTTTTTTCAATAAGATCAAGCAGTTTAGTTTTTTGCCGTTGCACCCGAATAAGCTGGTCTTCAAGCTTGTAAATCCCGTCAGCTACAGATACGGTACTTGTCCGGGTGTTGGCCTCTCGGTATCCTACCGTTCCATCCACCCCCTTAACTGAGGCTTTCCCGCTCTCTTGTTCTTGTACTATCCCTGTGTAGCTTGTAGATTGCGAGGATTCGGCCCGTTCTATCACAAGCCCACTCGGTACGTTTTTTAGGTCCATGATTCTCCTTTGAATACGCACCTCCTGAGCACAAAGAAGGGCGAGCTCTTTTCGATAGTGCTCTAGCACATCATCATTGTACGCAGCTTGGAATACCTCTTTTTCATCGTCGCCCATATATTCGGCAAGGAACTTTTCATAGGCTCCATGCTTGATTCCATTCTTATTTCCTTCCGGTGCGCCGCCGTGATTTCCAATTGCATTTTTATTTCCAAATGGTGCACCTATTTTTTTCGGCTTCTTGGGTGCGCCTCTCTTCCCCTTTCTTTTTGCGCCTTTTCTATTTTTAAAATCCCGCTGAATCCAGGACTTTAGCGTATTTATGGATATTTCATACTTTTCTGCAATATCCTGATATTTCATTCCAGCTTTCCAATCTTGAAAAGCCAAATCACGATTCTCCACTACATTCCACCTCACCACCTGCCTTTAAGTTGCTTTCAAAAAATCACTCTTCTTTGATTCCAAAAAGCTCATGAAAATACTCTCTTTTAGATTGATAATATATCCCCATCTGCTCATATAAGCTCCGGCTTTTTAGCATCCTGTGTCCGAGGGTAGATTGAAAGATACTCGAAAAGCAATTGGCTGTGCCCGGCTCCTTCATAGCGGTCGGGATATCAGGATTACACCCATTGAGTATATGACATAGATTAAATTCATTAGGTTTAAAGCCTTCAAGCCCATCTATTCCGCAACAGGTGAGGCTATCCCCTAGCCCTCTGAGGCGATTTTCTCCACAGTAGAATTTAAGATTCTGCCTATGTGCTTCTCTCTTAATTTCGAGGAACTGCTTTTTAAGGGTGTTCAGAGGATACACATAATCCCCTCCCACTTTTTCCAGTCCAGGCTTTTTCTTGAGAAATTTCATTCCCTCGACGATCACTCCATAAGCTCCGGCCTCTGCAAACCGCTTTAGATTTCCTTTGATTTCTTCGAACACCTCGCACATATACGGCTGTATTCTGATAATTACACGCTTGACTACCTTAGAGAGTTCACGCACCATATTTAGCCGTTCCTCAAAGGTGGGGGCGCCCGGCTCTAATACATCATACGAACTACACGCCATGCTGATTTGTACCACACAATTGCATTGCTTTAAAAGTTCAAGATACTCCGGGAGTATGATTGCTTTTCCTTTCGTAGATACTACAAAAGGGTACTTTGTTTCTGCAAATACCTTAAGGCATTCAAGGGAGTTCCGGGCTTTCAGTTCGTAGGGTTGGAAAGGGTCGCTTACACCGCCCCAGTGAAGGGGAATATCCCAATCACACCAGTTTGTCTCCTTGTTCCGGTTTCCCTGAATAAAAGAAAGGAGAGCTTTTGCAGTCTCCCCCGTTCCCACTGTATTTAATTCTGTCTTTTTCTGCGCAAAACAGTATTTGCATAAGTGTGTACAGCCGGTATATGTATCAAATCGAATAGGTAGTCCGCACAAAATCACCTGACTTCCGCAATTAGGCATCTGCTTCTCCTTTCACCAATTTGAGTATCGCTTCTACAAATTGGGTTTTTCCATTATCCCGGATAAACTCTTCGATGTCCTCGCGGTCAGAAGTACTAAAAATCAAGGTAATGGAAAAGCAGTCCGGGGCACTTCCTTTTGTGATAAAATCCTCATTGAGCAATTCTGAAATCATACTGATTTGATTTTCCTGTACATCTTCCAGCAATTCTTCAATTTCTAGATTATTAAATCCGGTGACCGCATCTTCCCCAGCCTCTTGTAACTCTTCTAAGAGATATTTCAGCTTATCTTCGTCCCAACTTCCATCAATTTTATTCAAGGCAATATTCAAGGATTTTTCCTCAGTATCGCTCAAATCCATTATACATACCTTGGCTTTGGTGTATCCGAGCTCTTTAAGGACCTTATAAGTCTGGTGGCCGCCTATGATGTTTCCGGTCCGTCGATTCCAGACTATCGCCTGTGCCTGCCCATATTTTTGAATACTCTCTTTCAGGCTCTCATATGCCGGGTCCCCCGGCTGTAAATCTTTTCTTGGGTTGTATTCTGCCGGCTTCAATTCAGAAAGCGACATTATTGCAATATCGTTCATTTTCCCTCCGTTTGTGCATAAAAATAGGGCCTCCGGTTTTCCGGTGGCCCTTGTCCTATTTCTACACTTACTATTTTATCATACTTAAATTGCCCTGTCACTGCCCTATTTTTGCCCTGGGTTTTCCGTCCCGTCTTTCCAGATACCTTCAATTCCAAAAATCAAGGCAGAGAGTTTTTCGACAGCGGCATCCACATCTTTGTAAACTGTACGCTCGACGATTCCTTCGCGTTCTGCAATTTCGCACACCGATAATTGAGGATAATCTATATACAGCGCCTTTACCACACGGTAATGCCTCTTTTCCTCCGGCTTTAAGGACTGTGAGCAATACACGGAATACAAGTCGAGCATCTTGTCAATATGCCGCATGACAGTAGCAGTCCTTTTTACACTTCGCTTAATACTGTCAATTTGCAGTTCACCGGAAACCGCTCGATTCATGGCAAGGTCTAACAAATCTATCGCATCTTCTGTATCATCCTGCTCTACTTGATATACTGCCATATCCACATATGATTTTAGTTCCCGATAATTTCTCAGAAGCAGTCTTGTATTATATAGTCGTTTATCGCGCCTGGTTTCATTCTGCTTCTTTCTTTCTGCTTCAAGTTTTTCCATTGCTGCAGCCGCCCCTGCTTCTGCTGCGATTTTTACGATGTTTTTTACAGATTTTTCCATGTCGCTCCTCCTTGCCTATTGACTTAGGATGTGATATAATAAAAATGTACATTTTCGGGGGAGCGACAGCTCCTTCTTTTTTTATCTTTATTTTAGGTTTTGGCTTCACTCATTTTGGATTCTACTTCCCTTATCACCTCATAAAAATCTACGTCATTTGGTTCATTATTGGGAATTAGTGACGGACATTCTTGCTTCTCACATGGAAAGGTGCAACCGGATTTCGCATAACCTAGAAGGTAGGTCAGTTGTTCTTGATCCAACTCAAGAATTTTTTGCATCAAATTTCCTCCATTTCCCAAAGTTCGGAGTAGTATATCGACTTTTTACCTACGATAACTTGTCCTGCAAATATGTACCGAATTATCCCTATATGTGACCGATTAACGATCACCGCATCACCGACGTGAAATGCTTTCCGATGCACCATTAGTGTGCGGTAACAATTAATCATAATCTTGTCCCTCCAAATTTTTTAGTGCCTCTCTTATCGTATCTATGTTTGCCGTTATTATTTCCATTGTAGCATCGCTCTTAATATGCTCAGAAGCCATCACCTTATCATATGTATTCATCTTGTAATATCCACAATAAGTTTGGTCGTTGTCTAAAAATCCGACAATTGCTATTTTCTTAACTTTGTATTCTGCGAACTTGTGAAGAGCGTCAGTAATGAATTCACTGTATGGCTGCGTCATATCATCAGAAAAAATTATTGTACTCAATGGTAAAATCCCCCTTTACCGCCCAGAGCTTCCAAACCCTTTATCGCCACGAGCGGTTTCAGGTAACGAATTTACAAGCCTTATATCCGGTGTCAACACTGGAAGAATAACAAGTTGGGCTATTTTATCCCCTTGGTTGACAAGGTAATCTGTTTTTCCTAGATTGTGTAGTTTTACCTTAATAGACCCTGTGTATCCTAAGTCAATAACACCTTCAGTTACTAAGTCGTGATTAACATTAAGCCCGCTTTTTGATTTCACAAATCCGGTTGTGGGGTATTGAACTCCATTAATGTATATGTACGGTAACTCTATATGTACTCCGGTATCAAATAACGCACTGTCTCCAGCAAAAACCCACCGTCTTACAGGTGAATATAGATCAAGACCTGCATCTGTAATATATGCCCTTGTAGGCTTTATTGCATGTGTATCAAGCTTAATTTTCACAATTTGAGTTTTACTACTGTTAAAATCATTATCATAGCATCGGTTAAGGTTTTCTATTCCAATTGTGGGCGTTTTATCAATTACAGCCCTGAAAGATATAATTTCGTATGGATTTATAAGATGGTTTGTTGCTATATATATTGCTTCATCTGCATCAATCAGTCTCATATTAATAACCCTCCAAACTCGCTAAATCAATCACGTATACCGGAAAGCTCCCTCTTTCGTTCCCACAAAATGAATAACATGGTTCTCCTTCAAATTCTATACAACTATCAGGAGCACGAATATAGAATCGACATCTTGCATCATAGATGTCATTGATTGTGGGCTTTCTCAATGAATTTTTCCCATTGGCGTCAAATAGGTAATCATACTCAGATACAAACAAGTCAATGACTTCTTCTTTGGTGTACTTATTAGCATGCACTACAAATTGAGTTCCTTCCGACCCGCCGTAGAATTCTATATAATCCAATTTGCTCATTACGGATTGTCCTCCTTTGTATAATTCTTACACTCAACACAAGATACGTGAAAGTTCCCACGGTCAAAGCATTCTTTATCTGTGCATGGATAGGGCCTAGTATGAATTTGATCGTCAATGTCAGAAGTTAAGTATTTTAGGGCTTTAACGCAGACATCTAATTGTTTTTTATTCATATTCGGACTACTTTCTCTCCCCGTAGCTGCAAAAATCATCATTTTCGATTTTGAAAGTGCTCAACAATCTATTGCACCGGTGTCTATCGTATTCGCTATCGTATATATGGTATTTGCATTTCTCGCACCTCACAACCTCAACCATATCAATAACAGGGATACTTAATAAATCATCTATCGCTTGGCTATATGCCTGATGGGCTTCTCCCGACGAATATTTGTATCTTTCTTCAAGTTTTCGATATATTGCATCCTGCTCTATGTATTTAGCCATCGTTATTTTCCCCCTATCTAAGAAATAATCCCATCCACACAAAGCCAAAACCTGTAATGATTTCGCCTGTAATTGATATGGCATATCGTTTATTTATTTTGTTTTCTGGCATATTGAAGCTATATCCAAAAGCGAATATCTGTATTGATATCCCGATAATCCAAATACAAATACCTATAATTAAAGCACTATTCATTTTCATCGTCCCCTTTATCAAGTTCCGGCAAATATGTAGTTTTAATGCTACGAAATCCACTGCACTCATGCAGTGTATCCTTGACTTTTGTTCCAACGCTGACTTTCATTTCGGCATATTTACAGTAATACAGACGCAGACAGTCATAGCAGGATTTATAGCTCATTTTTTCCCCTTTGTCCCTTTCCATTCCCAATTTTCACCATAAAGGCAGGTTTCACAGGGGTCTTCCGACCACAAACATGATTCGCAGCTACTTTCATCTAGGTTACATTCTCTGCATAAACATGGATTATTGTCAACAGCATATAGGCATCCGTAGCACTCGCCAGAATATCTAAGGCATGATATTGCCTCATTCCGTTCACGCTTTACCTGTTCCAGCTCTGATTGCAGTTGTTCGATTTTAGCAGCAAGTCTCTTTTTAGTATCAATAGCGCTCTCATAATTTTGTAGTAGCGTTTCAAGGGTCTCAATAGCTGCGGATGCTTCGTCCAGTAAATCTTCGGTATTCATATTCATCTCTTATCTCTCTTTCCAAATGCAGCTTTATTTATCATCTTTTCCTCCCTCCCCAAAAGCGGGTTTATTTTCATTTCGGCAAATGCCGCTCGCGTTTAAAAGCTTGCCTCTGGTTTCGTCAATTTTAGCCCTGTGTGCCTCTGTGAGACGTTTTTACAGGCAAAAGGTATTCACTTATGGCTTTTTCTTGAGAATGTGTCAGCGGCTCTCGTAGCGCCGCCTGGACGTTCTCCGTGCTCCTCATAAGCAGCTCAGCAATCTCCTCCACCGTCATCCCTTCCCTATGCCATTTGTGGATGAAATAGGCGGTGTCCCGGGTGTAGGGGCGGTTGGGGCCTGGTGCTGGCTCCCGCTTGCGATATTCCCTTTTCCGCTTTCGCTTTCGATTATTTGCTTCCCATCGGCATTTTGAGCAGCAATATATTTGTTTCCTTGCTGGATTGTACTCAAAATACTTCCCACATTGTTTATTCTTGCATTTTCGCATCTGGGGCAAGTTTATCCCTCCAATTTTTTGACCTTATTCACCCTCGCCTTAAGCACCCTCATCACCGTTTCATGTGTGCCGGTGCGCTCCCGAATCGCCGCCATGACGTCCTCGTCCACGCAGCTTTGCGCCACAAGATAATGCACATAAACCTTGTCGAATTCGGAGCCCTGGCGCCACAATCGGCATTTTCCCTGATCGTTCAGCTCGAAGCCCATACCAGATGATATGCCTCCCTCCGGCTTGCAGGTTGAGGCCGTAGGCGCAGCTGGCGGGATGCGCCAGCAGCACGTCGATATTTCCGGCGTTCCAGTCGTCTTCGTCCTGGGGCCCCCGGTAAACCCGGACCCGCAGCTTTGTTTTTTTGAGCCTTTCAATAATCCGCACCAAATCATGCTTGTAGCTGTACATGGTCAGGGCTGGTTCACCATTCAAGCGTTCCAGTAATTCCATGTACGCGTCCAGCTTGCAGTCGTGAAGGGAGACCACTTGCCCCTCGTCCCCATAAACGGCGCCGTTGCAGAATTGCAGAAGCTTCCCAGTCAGTTCATCGTTCACTTGAAGCAGCAGATCCCGTTCAAACTGGTCATACGCTTTTTTGGCTCTGGCGTCCAGCTCCACCGGTATCTCGTGCTCGATGCACTCAGGCAGCTCCAAATAGTCCTCCGCCTTCATGCTCACGCAAATATCCCCGATCGCACTCAGCACCGCGGGCTCCGCGTCCTCCTTAGGGGTGAAGTCGGTAAAATGCCCGCCGTGGGTGTTGGCGATA
>CABUOE010000018.1 GCA_902493155.1 uncultured Eubacteriales bacterium | reverse complement strand
GGCAGCCTGGAACCTATGGCAGGCGGCCACATGATGCTGATTGTGGGCTGGGACACGAATGGTTTCACCGTCCTCAACTCCTGGGGAGAGGGATTCGGCAAAAAGGGACTGTTTACCATGCCTTACAGCATTGTCACCTGGAGCCAGCGTCAGGGCTTCCCGCTGCCGCTCTTTGAGGCCTGGGCAGTGGATGGCGTGTACCTCAACGGCAAGCTCTTAGAGACCGGCGCGCCCTCCGTCACTCCCCCTACACCCGCAGGGAACGACGGCTGGTACAAGCAGAATGGCAAATGGCGCTACCGAGAGAACGGAAAAGACGTTGTGGGCTGGAAAAAGGTACAGAACGTCTGGTACTACATGGGCTCCGACGGCTACATGAAAACCGGCTGGCTGAAAGACGGCAACAAATGGTACTATCTAAAGGCTAACGGCGCTATGGCAACCGGTTGGATTAAGGATAAAGGCGAGTGGTATTACTTTAATGAGAAAGGCGCTATGCTGGAAGGCTGGCAGAAAATCGGTGGTAGGTGGTACTACTTTGAGCCAGGCGAAGGAAACGCCGCCAGAGGCTTTAGGACGATTGCCGGGAAGGATTACTATTTCTTTGAGAAGTCCTTTGGCAATGTGAAAGAATTCCAGATGCTAAAGACCGATGGCAGCGGGGCGATTATTTGACGCCGTAATGCGAATGTGATATAATAACAACAGTACCCGACACGCCTCTCAACGATGCGGACCATGTCGGGTCATTTAACAGACTGCTTGCAGTACCCCGCCCAAGATTCGGGCAAGTGGAGAGCCAAGCGGACTTATGAAGAAAGCCCGGGGGAGCAGATCACATTTTGTGGTGCTCTTCCGGGCTGTTTTTGTTTTTGTTGGCTTTTTACAAAGATATCTCATTTTTGTTATTTTTATTGAATTTTGTATCATGTATGATATAATGTAAATATAAACAGTATGTATAGTTTTTCAACGGTATATAATCAAGAATACAAAGAGGTTCAGGTAATGTCCAAACTTACTAAAGTACAAGCAGAGACAATGGAGTTTTGTAGAAAACAAATAGATGAAGCAAGAAAACAAACCATTGATGTGACCAAGATTAAAAAAAGAGATTATGTGACTGCTAAACAGATTCTTGACGCTCAAAACGGGATCGTCTATACACAAGGCGGAAATTGTACAATTCGCACACTGAAAATTTTGGAACAACGTGGGTTAATCGAAATTTTGGAGGATAATTCTGGAATCGGAACAGGGGCAGGCGCCTTTCCATCTAAAATAAGAGTGTTAGATTACTAATAGTAAAAACATAATATTATTCAACTGACAGGATAAGTCGGCGCGGATTTATCTATGGGGATGAGTTATAATAACTAAAAACTAATTGTGAGATGGTAAGATCATGGAAATAAGAGTGGGAGAAATTTATATACCTGCAAAAAATATCGCGGAAGGAAGCCATTTATCATTAGATGAGTCAGGTATATTTTTGTTGCTCAATTTCGCCAATGCTACCCAGAAAGAGGTTAGTTGCTGGGCTAAAAATAGCATCGAATTTTCTTTTGTAGTAAAAGATGGCTTGTTCTTCCTACTCGTAAAAGTTGATGAACAACAATGGATAGATGCACCATATGCTCCACAAATAGCCCGGTCATATCTTAATTTTACAAACATACCAATTATCCAAGCAGAAAATACAAAGGGATACTCCTTTGTATTAGTGCTGACAGATAGATTAACGGGAGAAATAAAAGCCACCAGAATGGTAGGATTGGGACATGATTTTTCAATTGCGCTGAAGTACACATTAGACACAATTATGGATAACAGCTATTCTTTTTCTCTGCAAGAATATTATCAGAAGCTTACAGACATATACAGCCAATTTACCACCGATGACTTGGTTTCACTTGCAAAAAAGCATTACCCAGAAAATTATTATTCTGTCACAAAATAAAGCACAGCGCCCGGAAATTTGACTATTTTTCCGGGCGCTTTTTATTTTTATAATATAGTACAATATTGTACTATATTCTTTGTGCAAAAAGTCAATTGATTATAGTACAATATTGTACTATAATATAGACATAAGGTCAAAGAACGGAGGATATAAAAATGGCTAAATACGAAGTAACATATTCTTGTGGACACACTGAAACAATTGAGTTATACGGAAAAGAAGTAGATAGGAAGCGTCGAATTGAATGGTTGGAAAAGAATAGAAAGTGTTCTGAGTGCGCAAAAAAAGAGAACGAAGAAAGAATTAAAAAAGCGAGTGAAACGCTGGAAGCGGAGGACCGGAAACTGCCGGATCTGAAAGGCTCTGAAAAACAAATTCAATGGGCATCCAAATTGCGCTTGAATTTTGCTGCTGATTTGCACCAATCCAAAGAATTGAGCGAAAATAACCTAAAAAACAAAATAGAATTGGGATTTGAGGAAGAAGAATGCGAAGCAGATCGGAAAAAGTATGCCGAAAAGCACGCCAAAATGGAAGAAATCCTTTATACTGTAGATGAAGCACATTTTTGGATTGATAAGCGCAACAACATTAATGATACCAATATACTCTATTATTATTTTGAGGATTGGAAAAAAGAGCATCCAAAAGCAGAAGAAGCTGCACAAGAAGAACCTATGCACAATGAATCGCAAGAAAAACCCGTGGAGAATGTTGTAATGATTCCGGAAAATGAGTGTTATCCTGGAACCGTTACCGTAGATGTAGTTGAAGATCATGTACTTGTCCGCTATACTATGAACAAAGACTTTTCGGAGTTAGCCCGGAAATATGGATTTCGTTGGGATAGTGCGGAAGGCGGATATAAAAAAATTGCTGGCGAAATGGCCGGAACTGCCGTTGACCGTGCGGCGGAGATTTGTAACGCCCTCCTTATTGAGGGATTCCGCGTCAGCTGCAAAGAGCAATCTGTCAGAAATTTAGCGGTTTCCGCAGAGTTTAAACCAGAAATTAAAAACTGGGTATCTTATCGGGAAAAAGATCACTCCCTGACTATTCATTGGAGCCGAGAAACAGATTTTTATAAAGTGGCTAGGACATTACCGGGGAGCAGATGGGACAGTATTGAAAAGGTGGTAACAGTTCCTATCTCAAATTGGAGGGAAGTACTTGACTTTGCAGAAATGAACGTTTTTGTGGTATCCAAGGGAGCCAAAGAAGCGATTGAGCAATGTAAAGAATCAGAACTAAAGGTCAATGCGAAAGCTCCAAACAACGTAGCGTTCGAGACAGGGGAACAAAAACTGAAAAAGATTCTGGATTCCAGCAGGGAAGTCCTACCCGATTTAATAGATGAGGAGTGAAGTTGATGCAACTAAAGACCGCTCTTTTACCTCACCAGAAAGCGGCGTGGGAAAAGCTCTGTAAAATCAGAATAGGTGCGCTGTATATGGGGATGGGTACCGGAAAAACAAGGACAGCTTTAGAATTTGCTTACCATAGGCTTACGGAGGGGAAAATAGACCATGTATTGTGGTTGTGCCCATGCTCTGTAAAAAAGGACCTTGTAAAAGAACTAAATAAACACTCAGATATTGTATCCAGCGGAGAGATTACGATTTGCGGAATAGAGACCCTATCCAGTAGTACAAGAATGAATCTTAATCTCCTTGAATTGGTAAGGAATAAAAAAGTGTATCTTTTTGTGGATGAAAGTAGTTTGGTAAAAAATCCAAGGGCACTACGATCCCGAAATATCACTCGAATCGCTGACTATTGCAGATACAAGATGATACTAAATGGGACCCCTATCACAAAAAACGCTGCGGATTTGTTTTCGCAATGGTACTTGCTTGACTGGAGAATTTTAGGATACCGATCTTACTGGTCGTTTGCGGCCAATCACATTGAATACGACGAAAATACACATGGAAAAATCCGGCGCGTTTTGAATGTCAACTATCTAACTGAAAAAATAGCGCCATATACGTATCAAATTACGAAAGAAGAGTGTTTGAAACTCCCGTCAAAGCTATATCAACAGCGCGATTTTGAATTGACAGACAAGCAGAAAGAAAATTATGATGAAGTTATCTCAGAGCTGTTGCTTGATTTGTATGAGCTTCCAGAAGCTGGAATTTATAAGTTGTTTGGTGCGTTACAGGCTGTAATATCTGGGTTCAGGGTAGAGGTCTTACCGGATTTAAGCACGAAACGGTACCCAATGTTTGACGACCCGCATCAAAACCCGAGAATTAAAACATTACTGACGTATTTGGAAGGAAATACTGAAAAAACAATTATTTTCTGTACTTATGTACAAGAGATACAAGATATCTTACAAGTGTTAAATTCGGTACATCCTGATTCAGCAGTCCCTTTTTATGGCGAAATACCGCAAAGAAAGCGGCAAGACAGTATTGAGAAGTTTAGAGAAAATGCCACATATTTTGTTGCAACCAAGAATTGTGGTGCCTATGGTCTTAATCTGCAATTTTGTCATCAGGTGGTGTATTACTCAAACGATTGGGACTTTGGAACAAGAATCCAAAGCGAAGACCGGACACACCGTTTGGGACAAACCGAAGAGGTAGTAATTTGTGATATTTGTGCCTCTGAATCGATTGATGTTAAAATTTTACAATGTCTACAGCGCAAGGAAAGCATTTTGGGCATGTTTAGAAGAGGACTCAATAGCAAAGAGCGAAAGCAAGAGGTTATGGAATTTTTGGGAGTATCGGAATGAAAAAAGTATACATGAATAAAACTGTATATCAAGCTACTCAGGAACGGCTGGAATATATCTTTTCAGAGTTTGATAACATCTATGTGTCATTTTCGGGCGGAAAAGATAGCGGCCTTCTGCTAAACCTCGTAATGGACTACATGGAAACACATCATATTGATAAAAATATAGGATTATTCCATCAGGATTTTGAAGCACAGTATGCCAAAACCACGGAATATGTAACCCGGACGTTCGAAAAATTTTCTGGCCGGGTAGAACCATTTTGGGTTTGCCTCCCTATGGGTTCTAAAACATCTTTAAGCAATTATGAGTTGTATTGGTATCCCTGGGACCCAGACATGGAAAGCGGATGGGTTCGGCCCATGCCTCAAAACCCATATGTAATCAACCTGAAAAATAACCCATTTGATTTTTACCAGTATAAGATGCCACAGGAGGATTTGTATAAGCAATTTGGAAGATGGTATCATCATAAATGTGGGGGAGGAAAAACAATCGGGTTGATTGGAATTCGGGCAGATGAAAGCTTACATCGATATAGCGCAATCATTAACAAAAAGTATCCATATAAAGACCAGAAATGGATTTCCTGCAGCTATAAAGACGTATGGACAGCAGCTCCAATCTACGACTGGGCGGCGGAAGATATCTGGATAGCAAACTCTAAATTTGGATACGATTATAACCGACTATATGACTTATACTATAAGGCCGGGTTGACTGTTAAGCAAATGAGAGTCGCCTCACCCTTTAACGAGTGGGCGGCACAGAGTCTAAACCTATACAGAGTGTTGGAACCGGATGTGTGGGCGAGACTAGTAGGTAGAGTACATGGAGCAAACTTCGGTGCTATCTACGCAAATACAAAGGCAATGGGATATCGGGAAATTACCCTACCCCCAGGGCACACCTGGAAAAGCTACACAGAATTTTTGCTGACCACTCTACCGGAAAAAGTGAGAGAGATGTATCTGACAAAATTTAAGACATCTATATCTTTTTGGGAAAAAACAGGGGGAGGATTTGACCCAGGCGTAATTAAAGAAATCGAGGATCTCGGCTATCAAATACGAAGAAACGGAGTATCCAATTACTCCAAAGACCAAAAAGAGAGAATTGTATTTGAACAGGAGATACCAGATCACACCGACGATGTAAAATCTACAATAGATATACCAAGCTGGAAACGCATGTGCTTTTGTATACTAAAAAATGACCATCTTTGTAGGTTTATGGGGTTTGGCCCAACAAAACAGCAACAGCAAAAAATAAAGGTGCTCAAAGAAAAATACCGCGATATTGCAAGGGGGATATAGATGAAAACAGAATTTATCAATATCGTCGAAACAATGAAAAAATTTGTGGATGATACACAGGAACTAAGCGAAAAAGTTGAGATGCTCAATTATATCAAAGAACAGATGCACGAAATCTCACCATTTGCCGACCAGCCTGCCGATTGTGTAATTTGGGTAAAGCAGGATGATATTGTCGCCAATGATTACAATCCGAATAAAGTCGCTCCCCCTGAAATGGCTCTGTTGTATGACTCTATCAAATGTGATGGGTATACACAGCCGATTGTCACCGGAACACCCACAGATAAATCAGAAGAAACCAAAAAGTATATTGTTACAGATGGATACCATCGAAATCTAATTTCCAAAAAACACAAGGATATTTGCAAAAAGGTATACGGTTATCTTCCTGTCACTGTGCTCAAAGGTAAAACATTAAGTGAGTTAATGGCCTCTACAATCAGACATAACCGAGCTAGAGGGAGCCACGACGTTAATTTAATGAGTAATATTGTGGCAGAATTACATGATCTGGGTCGATCAGATGAATGGATTGCAAAGCACTTAGAAATGGATTTAGATGAAATTCTAAGGTTAAAGCAACTGACCGGATTGACGGAGCTATTCCAAGACCAAGAGTTCTCAAAAGCATGGGAACCTATAGAATAGGGGAAGCATATGGCTATCAAGTACGACAAATTGTTTGCAATGATGAAGAAAAAGGGATTGACCACTTATCGGATAAAGGTTGATAAGATTGTAGCTGTTACCTCGCTTCAACGTATACGTGATGGACTTCCAGTTTCACTTAAAACGATTGATGCGTTTTGCAAGGCTTTAAACTGTCAGCCAGGAGATTTGTTAGAATACGTTGAGGACGAAAAATAAAAACTAACATATTCGTGAAATGGGTGTCCTGTAATTTACAGGACATTGTTCTGGTTACACTTTTGGTTACACTTTTTATTTTTAGTATGGAAATAAAATAAATATAAAAGTTAAATATCAATAAATCATATTTAAATCAAAGGAATTTCATGCAGTTTTAACGCTTCTTGTATGTGCTTGCTGGTTCGAATCCCTCCTTCTCCGCCAGAAAAGCCGAAAGTTCGTTTGAACTTTTGGCTTTTGTTTTGTCTGGATTTAAGGTGGCTCCACTACCGAAACTCCAGCTGGACAGCAAGAAAAAGAAAAAGGAAGTATCAATGTTGAAAAAGTACTGGCAAGACTTAAAAACAGAATTTGCGGGCTATGGTATGAAAAAATTCATGAAGGACCTGATGGCGGGTTTAACAGTGGCGGCGGTGGCTTTGCCGCTGGCTCTGGCCTTTGGCGTGAGCAGCGGAGCGACGGCGGCGTCCGGCTTGCTGACAGCTATTATCAGCGGTTTTGTCATTAGCCTCTTAGGGGGAGCCTTCTATCAGATTTCCGGCCCCACTGGAGCGATGGCCGCTATTTTGATGTCTATCATCGCTCAATACGGATTACAGGGCATTTTTGCCGCCACGATTATGGCGGGCATTTTGCTGGTTCTGGCGGGCATATTCCATTTAGGACGGCTGACAGCCTATATTCCCATGCCGGTTATTGCGGGATTCACATCCGGTATTGCGGTAATCATCGCTTTGGGGCAGCTGAACAACTTTTTTGGCGTTACGTCACAGGGCAGCTCCGCGCTGGAAAAGGTGGGGAGCTATTTTACCCAGGCTTTTTCCCCCAACTGGACGGCGGTGATCGTCGGAGGACTGGTTATTCTGTTCATGATCTTCTTTCCTAAAAAGTGGAATGCGGTGGTTCCGGCTTCTCTGCTGGCCATCGTTTTAGCTACGGCGGCATCCATGGTGTTTTCGCTTCCGGTTGCCACTGTAGGGGAAATTCCTTCTTCCCTGCTGCTCAGCGACCGGTTTTCCTTTCAGAATTTCAACTTGTCAAGCCTGCAGGGCCTGCTGGCCCCCGCGGTGAGCATCGCCGCTCTGGGCATGGTGGAAAGTTTGCTCTGCGGTGCCAGCGCCGGACGAATGACAGGTGTTCCTTTGGATAACGACCGGGAACTGGTGGCCCAGGGCGTCGGCAACATCATTGCGCCTCTGTTTGGCGGCATACCGGCTACTGCGGCCATTGCGCGAACTAGTGTGGCAATCAAATCGGGCGCTCAGACTCGCCTGTCCGGTATGTTTCACGCAGTGGTACTGCTGGTATCCATGTTGGCCTTGGGGCCGCTGATGGCGAATATTCCGCTGGCGGCGCTGGCCGGAGTGCTATTGGTGACGGCTTGGCGGATGAACGAGTGGTCGACCATCCGTTACATTTTTTCCCGTAAATTTAAAGGCGCTATCCTCAAGTTCCTGGCAACAATGGTCGCCACCATCGTTTTTGATCTGACGGTCGCCATCGTCATTGGCGTTGTTATCGCCTTGGTTTTGCTGGTTGCCCGGCTGTCCAAGCTGGAAATCCACTTCGACGAGGTGAATCCCGACCGACTGAAGGGCCAGGACGGGCCTCTGCCCGCCGTCTATGACAATGCGGAAGTGGTTTACATCACCGGTACGATACTTTTTGCCAACACCAAAATGATTGGGGATATTGCTACGCAGTTGGAAGGGAAATCCGCGGTTCTGTTTTCCATGCGGGGTACGTCCTATATGGATATTTCTGGCGCGCAGGCTTTTATGGAACTGCTGCAGCAGTTGAGAGAAAAGGAATTGCCCCTGTACATATGCGGTGTATCCGACAGCGTGATGGAGACGATGGAACGCAGCGGAATCGTCAATTATATCGGAAAAGAACACTTTTACTGGAGTGTGGAGCGCGCTCTCAGTGAAACGGTTTGATTTATTAAAAAAGAAATCCAGATAAGTCGTTGAAAGGAGCCTTGTTATGCCCAGCAGTTTAAACACTTTGTCCATTGCCCACCGCTTTATCCGAGAGCACGCCCATACCGGGGATTTTTGGATCGACGGCACGGCGGGACGGGGACACGATACGGCTTTTCTCTGTGAACTCGTCGGGGAAAAGGGTAAGGTGATATCCTTTGACATTCAGGAGGAGGCCATTGCGAGCACCCGGGCGCTGCTGGAAGAAAAAGGGATCGATTGGGCGCAGGTAATCGCCGACAGCCACAGCAATATGGACCGGTATGCAGAAGAAGGGAATGTAGACGGCATCGTCTTTAACTTCGGTTATCTTCCCGGCGGGGATCACAACATCTGCACCCGGGCGGAAACGAGCATTGAAGCCATCGAAAAGGGACTTTGTCTCCTGAAAGCGGGAGGCGTCATGAGCCTTTGTGTTTACTACGGCGGGGACAGCGGTTTTGACGAGAAAAACGCCCTGATGGAATACTTCCGGACAATCGACAGCAAAAGATATACCGTTTTGGTCACCGATTTTTATAACCGCCCCAACTGCCCTCCTATCGCAGTTTTTATCCTGAAAGACTGCTGAAAACTTTAGGAAAAGCTTTCCTTTTGCACAAGATTATGCTATACTAAAATAAGTATACGCAAAAATCCTTGGGGTGCTGGCGATTACCCCAATTTCAGTAAAGTGTGTAGGTGAAAATTGTGCAAAATAATTATGATGTCATTGTCGTAGGTTCCGGGGCGGCGGGACTGTATACCGCGCTGAACCTGGATCCCAAGCTACGGGTGTTGGTGCTCTCCAAAAGAGATTTGCTGCTGAGCAATTCGGCCCTCGCCCAGGGAGGAATTGCCGCCGTCGTCAACACCGCCAATGACAATGTGGATATGCACCTCAACGACAGCCTGATCGCAGGCGGCTTTAAAAACAACACCGAGAGCCTCAAGGTACTGGTCAATGAAGGCCCCAAGGATGTTTTGAACTTGATCGACCTGGGAGTGGACTTCGATAAAAAGGAAGACGGCAGCTATGATTTGACCTTGGAGGGCGGACACAGCCGCCATCGGATTTTCCATCATAAGGACAACACCGGTAGGGAAATCGTCGAGAAGCTTTTGGCAGTGGCCATGACCTTTAAAAACATCACTTTGATGGAGCAGGCTATTGTCTGTGACTTAAAGCAGACTTCCGGCGGCTTTTCGCTGGATGTTTTGAAGGATGGGGAACATCTCTATTTAAACTGCAACTACTGCGTTCTGGCCACCGGCGGCATCGGGCGAGTATATGAGTTTACGACAAACTCCGCCATCGCCACTGGCGACGGGATTACCCTAGCTTACAATTTGGGAGCGAAAATCAAAAACCTCCATCTGGTGCAGTTTCACCCCACCGCTTTCGCCAACAAGGATAGAGAGTGCTTTCTCATCTCCGAGTCGGTTCGCGGCGAGGGCGCCTATCTCTTAAACGGTAACCACCAGCGATTTATGTCCCGGTACGACGATCGGCTGGAACTGGCGCCCCGTGACGTGGTTTCCCACTGCATCATGGAAGAGTCTCACAAACTTCGGGACAACCATTTTTACCTGGATATCACTCACAAAGATCCGGAATTTATCAAAAACCGCTTCCCCATGATTTACAGCAAGCTTTTGGATGAAGGCATCGACATGACAAAAGACCTGATCCCCGTTTACCCCTGCCAGCATTACCTGATGGGCGGTATCGACGTAGGACTCAACGGCGAGAGCACCATACATAACCTGTACGCTGCCGGGGAATGTTCCCATACCGGCGTCCACGGCAATAACCGCCTGGCCAGCAACTCGCTGCTGGAAGCCATCGTCTTTGCTCACCAGATCGCTGAGGACATCAACAACAAAGTGGACGAAAACGGCGTCCATGAAGTTTCTCCCTACGAATTTTCGCTGCCCACCGGCACCGAGCCTATCCCCCATGGTATCCGTACCGAAATCCGCGCCATTATGCAGAAGAGCCACTTCGTCCTGCCGGACACAGTGGCGGCCATCGAGGGCTTTGAGCGGATAAAAGAGCTCAAAAACCTCATTGAAAAGGGCGATTGGCTGGTAAATGTGGATTACATCGAGGCCCGGTCCCTGGCCACAGTGGCCTATCTGATCTTAAAAGAAGTCATTTAACAGACAGGAGAGAAAAATCATGATGACGCTACCACAATTTTATATTGACGACCTGATTAAACGGGCAATCACCGAGGACATCAATTACATCGACGTGACGACGGATTACCTGTTGGACGACGCCCACACGTCCACCGCGGTTTTTCTCGCCAAAGACACCGGTGTTTTAGCCGGAATCGATATCGCTTTGCGGGTATTTGAACTGATGGACGATACCTTGACTTTCACGATAACGAAAAAAGACGGCGAAAAGGTGCAAAAGGGCGACATTATTGCCACGGTACAGGGAAAAACCAAATCCATCCTCAAATCGGAGCGGACGGCTCTAAATCTCGTCCAGCACATGTCGGGCATTGCGACAGCTACCCACAAATGCGTAGAGCTCACAAAGGGCACCAACGCCTCCATCGTCGAGACGAGAAAGACCCTACCCGGCCTGCGTCCCATCCAAAAATACGCGGTTGTCGCCGGCGGCGGCAGAAACCACCGGTATAATTTAAGCGACGCCGCCATGCTCAAGGACAACCACATCGACGCTTATGGAAGCCTCACAAACGCGGTCAACGCCTTGCGGGCCAAGACCGGCCACATGGTGAAAATCGAGGTGGAAGTGGATTCTTTGGAACTTTTACAGGAGGCCCTTGATGTCAAAGCCGACATCATCATGCTGGATAACATGAACTATGAGCAGATGGCTGAGGCGGTGAAAATCACGGACGGACGGGCTTTGCTAGAAGCGTCCGGCAACATCACGCTGGAGAACATTGCGGAAGTGGCGAAAACCGGCGTGGACATCATCTCGCTGGGGGCGCTGACCCATTCGGTGAAGGCATTTGACATTTCGCTGAAAATCAAGACGGACAAGTAATAACGGCAGAAATTTTGGTGGGCAATAGGGAGTTTTTGGGGACGGCGTTTGCCGTTTCCCGGAAACAGGCGCATGTTTTGGCGCCACCTTTGCCCGCCTTGTTTTTTGCCGTGTGGATAAGAGGTGGGACGCTTTTGGCTTTGCGGCCCATCGGAAAGGCAAGGAATTATGCTCATTTCATTGCAGGACGCGGAGATTTCCTTTGGGGGAACCACTGTCCTGACAGGAATCAACGGAGACGTACAGGACAATTCCCGCATCGGCCTTATCGGGGCCAATGGAGCGGGAAAATCCACTCTTCTCAACATGATTTGTGGAAAACTGGAGACCGAAAAGGGGATCATTTCTCGGAAATCGGGCCTTCAAATAGGGTATCTTCAGCAGAACAGCGGCCTTCAAAGCGGAAACACCATAAAAGAGGAAATGCGCTCGGTTTTTGCGCCGCTTTTAAAGGCCAAAGAGGAGCTTGACGACATCCACCTGGCTATGGCGGACTCTAAAGAAGACTCGGAAGAGTTTCAGGTGTTGGCGAAGGAGTACGACCAAAAGCTCAGCTTTTTTGAAGGGAATGACGGCTACCTCATCGAGGTGAAGATTCAGACGGTCCTAAACGGCATGGGCTTTGCCGATAAGGATCCAGAAACGGTCATCGACACCTTAAGCGGCGGCGAAAAGACGAGGCTCGCTCTGGCGAAGCTTCTTTTAAGCGAACCGGAGCTTCTCATTCTCGACGAGCCGACGAACCATCTGGATTTTAAGACGCTCCGCTGGCTGGAGGATCATCTGGCCGCCTACAAGGGCGCCATCATCGTCGTCTCCCACGACCGGTATTTTCTCGACAAGGTCGTCAAAGAAATCTGGGAGATCGAATTTCAGTCCATGCGGATTTTTACCGGAAACTACAGCAAATACAAGGTGCTCAAGGCCGAGATGATGGCCCGCTGGGAAAAAGAGTACGAGGCCCAGCAGGAGGAAATCGCCGATTTAGAGGACTATATCGCCCGGAACATCGTGCGGGCCACCACCTCCAAAAGCGCCAAGTCGAGGGTCAAAAAGCTGGAGCGGATGGAGATGATCGAGCGGCCCAAGGAGTTTAACAAACGCATCTCCCTGCGGTTTGATTTTGACCGGGACCCGGTGAAGGAAGTACTCAGCGTCAGCGATGCCGCTCTCACCGTCGGCGAGGGGGAGAGTTGCAAAAAGCTGTTCAAAAACCTGAGCTTTGTGGCCGAGCGGGGCGACAAAATCGCCATTATCGGGGAAAACGGTATTGGCAAGACCTCCCTTTTGCGGGCGATTCAGGGGCAACTCAAGCTGGACGCCGGAAAGTATCGCTGGGGGCAGGAAGTAAAAATCGCCTATTTTGAGCAGGAAAACAAGCAGCTAAATCCCAATAACACCGTTTTAGAAGAGCTTTGGAGCCGGTATCCGAGAAAAACCGAGACCGAAATCCGCAAGATTTTGGGGCAGGTGCTGCTCACCGGCGAAAACGTCTATAAAAAAGTGGGGGTACTAAGCGGCGGCGAGCGGGCAAAGCTCGCTTTCGCGTTGCTCATGATGCAGCGGGGCAACGTCCTCATCCTTGACGAGCCCACGAACCATCTGGATTTGTGGAGCAAGGAAATACTGGAGGAAGCGCTTAAAGACTTCAAGGGAACACTGCTGTTCGTCTCTCACGACCGGTATCTCTTGCAGGCGGTACCCGACCGGATTATCGAGATTTTTGACGACCACGTGGAAGTGTTCAAGGGAAATTACGACTATTATCTCGAAAAACAGCAGCAGAAGGAGCAACAAAGGCAGGCGGCCACAGTCCCTGAGAAAAAGGCAGCTCCCAGCGGGAATCAAGGCGGTTATCGCTCCAAACAGCAGCGAGCGGAGGACGCGCAGCGCCGGGCGAAAATCCGGGAGCTGGAAAAGAAAATGGAGGAGTTGGAGGGACAGATCGCTGAAATCGAAGAGCATCTACTCCATCCTGAAATTTTTGAAAATGACTACCAGAAGATGCAGGAAGAGTGCGCGCTTTTGGAAGAACTGAAACAAAAGCTCAGCGACAGCACCGATTTGTGGGTGGAACTGAGCGAGTAAACCATAAACGTAAAAATCCCCGGTTTTAAGCCGGGGATTTTGATATTATATAGCAATAAAATTTTTACATTGCCAGGCTCTTTAAAAATTCCTCCACGCCGTCCTGGCTGACGTTTTGAACAACCAGGCGATGTTTTTTCTCGTTATAGGTGTAAATGATGACGTCGCTGCAATTGGCCATCTTCTGGAAAAGGGACTGGCGCACCTCCACCCGGGCGATTTTATTTTTGTGGACAACTGTCGTGTAGATCGCATAGGCAAAGGTAGAGCGGAAGGTGTACACATCGCCGCGGATGCCGATGCCCACGTGGAAAAAAGCGACGATCTTTACAAACAGCCACCAGAAGATGGGAATGTGCACCATGATGCCCAGATAGAGGATCAGCTCGTGAAATTCCGGAAAGAAGTGATGAAGCAGCAGAAAGCCCGCCAGGGTGCAGAGTAAGGTGGTACAGGGCGGAATGAGAAACCGGGTGATGGTTCGGGTGGGAGGTTTATACTGCCGCGCAGTGGGCTGAATTTCCGGGAGAATCAGGTGTAGGCTCTGCCGCAGCCCCTGGCTGTCCACGGCGGGGAGCAGGGCGGCAAGCTCATTTTTGTCCTTGCCGTAGCCGGTGCAGCTAATCATGGCTGAGTAAAAACCCAGTATTTTGGTCAGAAAGCTCTGCCGCAGAGTGAGGCAGTTGATTTCGTCCACCGCCATGTGGTATTCCCGCTGGACGAGGATGCCGGCCCGGGCATAAAGGCACCCGCCTTTGCGGGCAGTATAAAAGTTTAAGTGATTAATGAGGTTGATGAGAAAGCCGATGATCCAGCCACCCAAAATCACGCAGGCCAAAATGGCCGCGGCGGGCGGGAGCTTATAGGCCACAATCTGGGCGATGCGGGTCATGTAGTAAACCAGCTGGTCCTCTGCCGACTGCCCCAGAATTTTGCCGGTCTGGGTGATGAAGGTGGAGGCAAAGAGCACACCGGTCAGGGTATTGGAAGTGATGAGGGACAAAATGGCGATATAGCCTGCCCGGGGTTTGTAGCTTTTGGTGACAGTGCCCGTGTCGGTGAGATAAATGGTTGCAAGGGAGACGATTTCCTCCGCCACGTCCCGGTGAAGGAGCATTTTAGCGTCGGGGCTGTTCTTTTTGCCGGCGTCAGTTTCGAGTTTTAAGCGGACAATGCGGAAGGGACGCAGATAAAAAGGCTTGTCGATGCCCACTGACGACAGGTTGGCGTAAGGAATGTACTGCTCCGAGTGAAAGAAGATGCCTTTTCGGAAATAAAGACCCTTTTCCTGAATTTTAAAGGTTGTGAAGTACCACTGGAAAAAACCAAACAGGACGATGGCAAATAAAAACAGCAAATCAAACCAAACGCCGGAAAGCCAGTAGACAAAGCTTTGCCGCACCAGCACCAGCGAACGAAGCAGCGGGAAAATCAACAGGAAAATGTACTTCCAGAAAGCGTGAACGATAGAAAGGGGATGCTGCCGGTAAATTTGACTCATGGCTGCATCTCCTGATTCTCTTCGGGAGGATTCTCTTGGACAATCCGGCCCTTTTGAGCCGGATGCCGGGGGGTGATATCGTTTAAAAGCTGCTCGGCCTGTTTTAAGGGAATCCAGGGAATGGTCATCTGGCCGCCCATGGAGTTTATGACGATGCTGCGGGTACGGAGCAGGTAGGAAACCGGCGTGCGGATCAAAGTGACGTACATAATCGACCGGCGGAGCATCTGTTTCCGGGAATGAAAGACGAGGCCGCCCCGATATTCCACATATTCGTCGGTGGTTTCATACTGACAGCTCAGGTGGAGCAGAGGCAGATAGAGGAAGGAAAAAAATACGTAGGCGAATCCGATGATCCAAAGCAAGGCGTACCAGATCCAGGTGCGGGGATAAAAAATAACAAGTACCAAGACGACTAAAACGGCCGCCAGAAGTGCAAGCCCGATTTCCCAGACAGCCAACGCTTTTTTAGAGATTCCGCCTTTCATATCCTTCCTCCTTTCTTTGGCAGCATGACCGCTGCAATATGGGATTATTCTACCATAAAACCAATTAAGAAGCAAATATTCCCAAAAAGATTTTTACAGATATTTATTATATTATGTGGAAATGGAGGACAATAGCCGCCCTATATGAGAATAAATTTCAGTTTAAGGCGTTTTTTGAAAACTGCTTTTGTTAGGAAATGGAAAAGTTATGTTTAAAATTGATAAATCCAACATGAGAATTGACCTGATGAGGTAGGAATATTGCATCATTCTTTGGGTGTGTTATACTAAAATCATAGAAAAACAAGGAGGTTTTTGCACACTTTTACAGTTGCAATTGTTGATTGTAATGGTGATTAGAAGAGCGAGGGAGGACAAACAGACTATGACTCGAATCAAATGGAAGGGGTTGCTGTGCGGTATAGTGGCGACAGTATGCGCCCTTGGAAGTCTGCCGGTCAGCGCGCTGACCACTAAGGAAGAACAAGATGCCTTGACCAATTTGGCGCTGGGGCGCAGCTATGAATGCTCCGTTTTGGCACATCCTGATTATCCCGACAGCGACTTGTCAAAGCTCACCGACGGGCGAAAGGGCAGCAACACCATATACGACGCCAGTTGGGCCGGTTGGATCGGCAATTCCGAACCGGTGGAGGTTACCGTGGACCTGGGCAAAGTACAGGAGTTTTATGAAATCGCTGTAACGACGTTGGAAGGAGAAGGCGGCGTCACCTATCCCGATTATGTTACATTTTCAGTTTCCAGAGACCAGAATAGCTTTACCGAGTTACATACCGGCTTAAAACCAGAAGATGTGCCGGAAAACAGCGTGTACGACTATACCTATTCCAGCCCTGAGGCCATCACAGGCCGTTATGTGAAAGTGACTTTTCCGGCAGCCAGCTGGTGTTTCCTCTCGGAAATTACTGTCATGGGGGAAGTTTCTATTGAACCCAATGAGAACAATATTCTGAGTGGAGTAAAATATACCACCTCTCTGCGGGAAGGCAGCGCCAATTTCGGAACAGGTGATTTCCACGAGGAGCATCTGGACGAAGGACGCTCCCGCCTGACCGACGGCATGTTTGCCAAGACGGCCAACTGGCGGGATCCGGCAACAGTGGGTTTCCACACCCCTATGCTGGATGAAGTCACCGATAAGCGGGTGGATTTAACTTTCCAATTTGACGAAGAGAAGAGTTTTCAGCAGATTCAGTTCGATGCTTTTCAGGAGCAAGGAAACTACCTTTATCTGCCTTCTGCTATCCTGATCGAATATCTGGACAGCGACGGACAATGGCAGGAGCTTTATAACGGAATACTTCCCACGTCTTCCGACGCCCGGTTCCGTTACGTCTATGTGGTTCCGGACGGGGAAAGTATTACCGCTGAAGGGCTGCGGTTTTACATCACCTGCAGTTCAGATTTTGCCTGGCTTTTCATTGACGAGATTGAGGCGTTGGCGGAAGCGGACGGCACAGGAGCCAACATCAATCCGCCCCCTATCACCGAGTCGGAGGTACCTATAATTACCCAGGACCTTTCTGCTGAAATTCTCGCCGAAGTGGGAGAAGACATAAAACTGGAAATTCGTGCGGGAGTCTCCGACGGCGGGGAACTTCGGTACACCTGGTACAAAGGAGATGAAAAAGTCGGCGGAAACAGCCGGATTTACACAATATATGGAGCTACAGAAGCGGATACCGGCGACTACAGAGTAGTGATCACCAATACCTTAGGATTGGGTGTATCCGCAGCGGAAAGCACCGTCTGCCATGTGGATGTGGCTCCTGCGGGACAGCGGGCACAGAAACCGGTACTCACCCAAAACTTAGAGACCCAAAAGAGCCTCGATTTGGGACAGGCGGCTGTTTTGTCGATACAGGCAGAAGTAAGCGACGGCGGTACGCTCTCATATCAGTGGTACCGGAACGGCGAGCCAGTAGGGACGAACAGCCCCTCTTATGAGATTGCAAAAGCATCTTCCGCCGACTCAGGCGTTTACAAAGTGGTTGTGATCAACCAGAGAAGCAACATGGAAAACCGGACCGAAAGCAATACCTGTGTTGTACAGGTGATCGACCCTGATACAACGGTAAGCCTCATTACGGGACTTCCCTATGTGACCTCTCTCCAAGACGGGGACGCAAACCAAGGTCAGGGTGATTTCCATGGCGACCACCCCGATGTAAACCGGTCCGGCCTGACAGACGGCGTATATGCTGAGCAGTGGTTTGACAGCGGCGCAATCGGCTACTACCTGAAAAATAAGCCCGCTGACCTCACGTTCTCCTTTGGAGAGGAAAAATCTTTCCAGGAGATCCAGATCGGCGCTTTGCGGCATTCTGACAGCGCTATTGAGTTCCCCACCTATCTGGTCGTCGAAGCCAAAACCGGTGACGGCCCGTGGCGGACGATTTATTCCGGAAGCCCTCAGGTAAAAGAAGCCACTGCCACCAAGACTACCTACGCTTTTTCCACCGCATACGGAGCTGACATCACCGCCACCGACTTGCGGTTTACCATCAGCGGAAACGGATTTTGGGTGTTCCTAGATGAAATTCAGGTATTTCGGAAGGGCACGGGCGCACCTACTTCGGGCGATTTAGTAGAGGGGACGTCCTCCAATAACAACTTGCTGTATGGACTGTCCTATGAAGCGTCCTCTGTACCTAACGCGGCCTATCCCGACAGCGGAAACGAGCTGACCGACGGGCTCAAGGGAGATTACAATTTCTACGCAAGCGCCTGGTCGGCTTATGCGGACGGATTTAAAACGGCAGATTTTGTATTCGATCTGGGAACGGTCAAGCAGTTCGAAGAATTGCGGCTCAATTTCCTTCAGGTCACAGGTCCCGCCATTCGGCTCCCTGAGTCAGTGACGCTGTATGTCTCAAATGATAAAGAAACCTGGGAAACAGTGGCGTCCAGCGCCATTGCAGCCAACGACGTGGCGGAGTACATCTGTAATTTCCGCTGTACCCTCAGCGAACCGGAGATGGCACGCTATGTAAAAGTAAGCGTTGGAAAAACCGGCTGGCTGTTCATGGACGAAATCGAATTGCTGGCTAAGTCAGAGGATTCCCCCGACGACAGTCAGAATAACTTAGCACGAGGACATTCCTATCAGTGTGCCGAACCCTCCGCAGACCATCCCGACACCGTTCCTCCTTCCAAGCTGACCGACGGTCGCATCGGGGCGGTGGACGCTGCGGCCTCTGCCTGGGTGGGCTTCCCCAAAGCGGACAAAGACAATGAAATCGTCATTGATTTAGACACAGCGCAGAATTTTGAGCAGGTGGACGTCCGAATGCTCAGTGACAACGGCAAAAATATCCTTCTCCCTGGAGAAGTAGCCGTTTACTATTCGGATGACAACGCCTCTTGGGAGCTTTTTGGACGGGATGTACTTCCTCCAGTGGAAATCGAAGATCCTATCGTCTATACGAGCCAGCAGGCGGCGGAGATTGCCGTCCGCGGTCGGTACGTCAAAGTGGTGTTCCCGGCGGATACAACTGTTTTGCTGGATGAAATCATCGTCCGGAAAGAAAAGACCATCATTCCGGTGGGCAGCGTCGACGAAGAATATAAAGACAAAAACAATCTTGCCTTGGGGCAGAACTATACCGCAAACTGGGCGGTATCCTATGGGCAAAGCGAAAAAACTCTCACCGACGGCAAGCGTGGCGGATACCTTTATACCGGATCTGAGTGGGCCGGTTATGCGCAGCCGGACGAGGGCGGAAATTTAGCCATCACAGTCGATTTAGGGGCGGAAAAGAGCTTTGAGCAGATGCAGGTCGGTTTCTTAAAGTCCACTAGCCGCACCTTCAGTGTTGACTATCCCAAATCAATTTTTATCGAATGCTCCTCCGACGGTACCAACTGGCGTAATTTCTATCAGGAGGAAACCCGGTGGGAAGGCGAAGGCGTCAAGCGGTTTTCCACTTCTGCAGGAAAGGGAACAGGCCGCTACGTCCGATTTACCATTGAGGCGGAGGATCTGGTTTTTCTCGACGATATCGAGATCTTTGAAAAGGCACTGGAGGACGGTGACTATGAAACTAACCCCGACGCAGGCCCTTCCTTCAATCTAGTGCGGGGAGAAAGCTACACCGTGTCCCGTTCAGCGGATTATCGGAGCACACCAGGGCTGCTCACCGATGGAAAATACGCTCAGGGGGCCAGCCGTTACGACCTAAACTGGACTGGATTTAAAAAACATAAGGCACAGTACGATAACCACATTATCATCAAGTTCGATTTGAGTACCGCCCACTCCATTTCCGACATAATCGTCAATACCATGGAGAATTCTGGTTTAAAAGTTACGGTACCCCGGAACTTAACGTTCTGGGTGTCCCAAAATGATAGGGATTGGACTAAATTGGCGGATGCGTCCGCTCCTTCCGGCGAGACCGGGAAACAGGCACTCGGCTGGAACGGCGCAAGAGACGGCTTTAGTGCAAAAGATGAGGGCGCACAGATGGCATACGCCCGATATGTCCGGGTGGAGTTCGATGTGCCGGCAGATGAGGATGTTTACACCTTCTTAGACGAAATAAAAATCATCGGCAAAAAGGGCAAATGTTCCAATGCAAGCGAGG
>CABUOE010000017.1 GCA_902493155.1 uncultured Eubacteriales bacterium | reverse complement strand
TTCTTGAGGTATCTCATCTCCGGTTTCTACCTCTTCGGTTTCCTGCCCATCGAGCACTTCCTCATCTTCGGGTGCTTCTATCTCTTCCGTTTCCTCGTCCACATGCTCCGCTCGGGCAAAGGTGACTACACTGTCGTTTTCACCCAGCCGCATGACCCTGACACCGGAAGCGTAACGGGACATCACGTTGACATCCTTTACAGCGATACGGATGATGACGCCTTCGTTGGAGATCAAAATCAGATCGTCATCGTCGTCAACCACTTTGATGCCGCAGACGTGGCCTTTCACGTCGTTGACCTTGTAGTTGATTTTACCCATGCCGTGGCGGCTCTGTAAGGGGTAATCCTCCACCGGCGTACGGCGGCCCTGGCCCTTGTCGGTGACGGTCATGACAGTGGCACCTTCTCGGATCCGCGCCATGCCGACAACCTCGTCACCGTCTTTCAAGCGGATGGCTTTCACACCGGTGGCGGTTCTGGACATTGGACGGACATCGTTTTCGTCAAAACGGATGGCCATACCGTTGCGGGTGGCGATTAAAAGTTCACAAACCCCGTTTGTCAGCCGTACCCAGGCAAGCTCGTCGTCATCGTTTAAACCGATGGCGATGAGGCCGCTCTTTCGGATATTTTTGTATGCATCCAGCCGGGTCCGCTTGATGACGCCCTTCCGGGTGACCATAACAATGAATTTATCCGGGTCAAAATCCTCAACCCGTAAGAGAGAGGTGACCTTTTCCTCCGGCTCCAAAGCCAAAAGATTGATGATGTTCGTTCCCCTGGAAACGCGGCTTCCCTCAGGAATCTCGTAGCATTTCAGCTTAAACATCCGCCCCTTGTTGGTCAAAAACAGGATGTTGTCGTGGCTGGAAGCGATAAACAGTTCTTCTACAAAGTCCTCGTCCCGCTGTTTCATGCCGGAAATGCCCCGGCCGCCCCGCTTCTGGATTTTATAGGAATCACTAGGCTGCCGTTTGATATATCCGAAATGGGTCAAGGTGATGACGCAGTCCTCTTCGGGAATCAAATCCTCAATATCCACGTCACCGCTGACCACCTGAATTTCGGTGCGGCGCGGATCGCCGTATTTGCTGCGGATTTCAGTGAGCTCTTTTTCGAGGATTTCCATGACGAGATTATAATCGCCTAAAATCGCCTCATACTCTTTGATTTTTTCCAGCAGCCCATTCAGTTCTTCCTCGATTTTGGAGCGCTCGAGACCGGTCAGCTGCCCCAAACGCATAGCGACAATGGCGCTGGCCTGCACGTCAGTGAGGTTAAACCGGTCAATAAGCGCCTGTTTGCCTTCCGGAATCGTCTTGGATCCCCGCAAAATGGCGATGACTTCGTCAATAAAATCAAGAGCGATTTTCAGGCCTTCTAAGATGTGCGCCCGTTCCCGGGCTTTTTTCAGGTCGTACTGGGTTCGCCGGGTAATGACCTGCCCCTGAAACTCGATGTAATGATGAAGCATTTCTTTGAGGGTCAATACCTTAGGCTGATTGTTTACAAGCGCAATCATAATAACGCCCACCGTCTCCTGTAAAGAAGAGAACCGGTAGAGCTGATTGAGTACCACCTGTGGATTTGCGTCCCGCTTCAGCTCAAAGACGATGCGCATGCCTTCCCTGTCGGATTCGTCCCGGATGTAGGAAATACCGTCGATACGTTTTTCTTTGATAAGGTTTGCGATCCCCTCGATGATGCGGGTCTTGTTGATCATGTAGGGAATCTCAGTGACGACGATACTGCTTCTTCCCCGTTCGTCCTCCTCGATTTCCGCCCTGGCCCGGAGGGTGATCTTACCCCGTCCAGTAGAATATGCGGAACGGATGCCGCTGCGTCCCATAATGATACCCCCTGTGGGGAAATCAGGGCCCTTGATATATTCCATGATTTGTTCAAAAGTCAAATCCGGATCTTTTATGAGAGCCAAAATGGCGTCGACGACCTCTCCCAAATTGTGGGGAGGGATGTTCGTCGCCATACCGACTGCAATACCAGTGGAGCCGTTGACCAAAAGGTTCGGAAAGCGGGACGGCAGTACGACAGGCTCGGGAATACGGTCGTCGAAGTTCGGTTGCCAGTCGACGGTTTCCTTTTCGATGTCGCTTAACATATTGACCGACATCTTGCTCATTTTTGCCTCGGTGTAACGGTAAGCTGCAGGCGGGTCACCGTCGATAGAACCGAAGTTGCCCTGACCATCTACCAGCGGATACCGCATGGAAAAATCCTGCGCCAGACGCACCATGGCGTCATAAACCGCCACGTCGCCATGGGGATGGTATTTCGCCAGCACCGAACCGACGGTGTCAACCGATTTGCGGTAAGCTTTTTCCGGTGTCAGGCCGTTTTCGTACATGGTATATAAAATTCGGCGGTGAACCGGCTTTAGTCCATCCCGGACGTCCGGCAGCGCGCGCCCGACGATAACCGACATGGAGTAATCGAGATAGGATTTTCGCATCTCCTTGTCGATATCGACGGCAATAATCTTGGTGCCGTCCAGATTCATTTCATCGTTTGCCAAAACTTTTTCCTCCTAATCAGAGGACATCCCTGTCAATGTCCGTATTTTTCACAGGAAAACCAATTTTATTGGTCGATGACTTCGTATTTATCCCGCAGCCCTTCTTTAAGGAGCCGTTTCACTTCATCCATCTGATCAACGGGAATGCAGCGTTTTGGAATGGCAAAAACCTGCTTCTGACTGACGCAGATAACGAAAATCTCCTTGAGCTCGATACATTTGGTGGTGGGTTTGTTGTATGCGATCAGATATTTACCATTTTGCTCGTTTAAAAGAATCCCTTCGGCGCAGATTTCAATGCGGAAGGTGTCGTTATTCAGTTCCACCGCCTGGGCAGTGGCCTTGATGTGCCGCGCCGGCAGGTACCAGATAAACCCGATGACAACTATGCAAAGAGGCGCTAAAATTTTAGCCACTGTACTACTGGGATCTTTAAACAGCATCTGAAGATACAGCAAAAACAATATGGCCAGCACCGCCGTATAAATCAGATTTTTCTTAAAAATCGTCTTTCTTTGGAAAACCTTCAGCGCCTTTTTGACCTCTTCCCCGGCCAAATCGTATTTTATCTCAATGCCGTGGAGCTCGTCTTCTTCCTCCACCTTTTCACCGTCTACCCAGGGCTTGGAAACATCGTACTGCTCTGCGTCGAGCCCCTGCGCTGTCAGAATTTTCTCTTCCTTGACGGGATTTTCGTCCTCTTTCGGCGCTTCGCTTGCCGAAGCAGCCTGCTGTTCTTCCTCTTCTTCGGAAGGCGCCGCTTTCACTTCCTCAGCGAAAGCATCTTCCTGTAATTTTTCGTTTTGTTCTGACATATTCGTTCTCCGATCTTTCAGGCTGTCCCATTAAACGTCCAAGTTTTTCACGTATCTTGCGTTTTTCTCGATGAATTCCCGTCTGGGCTCCACCTTATCGCCCATGAGGATAGTAAAAGTTTCATCCGCCTTAACAGCGTCCTCCAGTTCCACCTTGATAAGGGTCCGGTTGGCAGGGTCCATGGTGGTTTCCCAAAGCTGTTCGGGATTCATCTCACCCAGACCTTTGTACCGCTGGACTTCGACCTTGGCATTATTTTCGCCGGCAAGTTCTCTGCTGTAGGCGTCCCGTTCCTCCTCGGTAAAGGCATACCGGACTTTTTTGCCGCGGAATACCTTAAACAGGGGCGGCTGAGCAAAATAAATGTGCCCCTGCTCTACCAAAGGCCGCATGTACCGGAAGAAGAAGGTCAGCAAAAGCGTGCGGATATGGGAGCCGTCCACGTCGGCATCAGCCATGATAATGACTTTGCCGTATCGGATTTTGCTGATATCCAAATCTTCTCCGATACCGCATCCCAACGCCGTCACAACCGGCATCAGCTTTTCGTTGCCGTACACCTTGTCAAGCCGTGCCTTTTCCACGTTTAACATCTTGCCCCACAGGGGTAAAATCGCCTGAAAGGTCCTATCCCGGCCCGATTTGGCGGAACCGCCTGCCGAATCACCCTCGACGATATAAATTTCGGTCATGGTATTGTCTCTGGAAGTACAGTCGGCCAGCTTTCCCGGAAGTCCGCCCGACTCCAGCACCGATTTTCTTCTGGTCAGGTCGCGGGCTTTCCTAGCCGCTTCCCTCGCTCTTTGGGCGTTGATGGATTTCTCAAAAATTGCCTTTGCAATAGTCGGGTTCTCTTCAAAATAGGTATTAAGACCTTCAAAAACCAAACCATCCACCAGAGGGCGGGCCTCAGTATTACCCAATTTTCCCTTGGTCTGCCCCTCAAACTCACAGTCGGTGAGCTTGACGCTGACAATTGCTGTCAAACCTTCCCGTACGTCGTCACCGGTCAGGTTCTGGTCGTTATCCTTTAGGAGCTTATGCCGACGCCCGTAATCATTGAATACCCGGGTCAAGGCGTTTTTAAAGCCGGTTTCATGGGTACCGCCTTCAGTAGTATGAATGTTGTTTGCAAAGGACTTGATGACTTCGTAATAGCTGTCGTTATACTGGAGCGCCACTTCCGCCATCGCCCCGTTTTCCTCTTTGGAGAGGTAAATAGGCTCCTCGTGAATGGGATTTTTCGTTTTATTGAGATGTTGGACAAAGCTCTTAATACCGCCCTCGTAATGGAGAGTTTCCTGGACAATATTTTCCGGGTCGCGGTAATCGGTGAGGATGATTTTGATTCCCGCGTTGAGAAAAGCCTGTTCTCTCAGCCTCGTCAGCAGCGTATCGTAATCAAAAACAGTATCCTCAAAAATTTCGGGATCGGGTTTGAATACAACTGTTGTACCGGTCTTTTTGGTGTCCCCAATGATTTTGAGCTCCTCCTTGTAATGGCCGCGCTCAAAATGCTGAAAAAAGATATGCTCGCCGTTCTCGACAGTGAGATCGAGACTCTCACTTAATGCGTTAACAACCGACGCACCAACACCGTGCAGACCGCCGGACACCTTATATCCGCCTCCGCCAAACTTTCCACCGGCGTGGAGGATGGTGTAAACGACAGTAGCTGCCGAAATCCCCTCTTTTGGGTGAATACCAGTGGGGATACCGCGGCCATTATCGACGACCCGGATGATGTCCCCTTCCAGAATATCGACTATGATCTCGGTACAGTAGCCTGCCAACGCCTCGTCGATTGCGTTGTCGACAATTTCGTAGACCAGATGATGCAGTCCGTTTGGCCCTGTGGAACCAATGTACATACCAGGCCTTTTCCGGACGGCTTCCAGGCCTTCCAACACCTGAATTTGACTTTCATCATAGTTCTCATTGAGAGGTGTATTGTTCACGATCCGATCCTCCATTTTCTTTCGGTCTTTAATCCTAACACAAAGTGGTGTTTATTCAATTTCTTCCCAGCGCTTTTTTAACGTCCGGGGCGCCAGCAGGGACAAATACACTTTTTCCTGCCCTTTTTTGTCACAGGTAACCACAAAGGACTTTGGAATGTCCTGGGTCACGTCGATCACCCGGTTATCCTGCTGCTTCACCCGCAGGTACTCCTTAGTGTATTTGGAAACCGAGGTGTTTTCCAAATCAAAAATACCGATGACGTCGGGATGGTGAACGACCACGTCATTTCCAACATGTAAATACATAATTCCTCCGCTACAGTTCGTTTTTATTTTTTTCGGTAAAAATTCCGTCTTCTACGTAAAATATCTTTCCTTCCTCCAACTGAAGGGTGTTGATAAGATCACAGCAGGTGATAAACACCTGAAAATCCTTGACTTTGTTGAGTATATAGTGCTGCCGCTGCTGGTCTAATTCGCTCATTACATCGTCCAACAGCACCACCGGGTCTTCCCCGGTGATATTTTTTAACAAGGCCGCCTCAGAAAGTTTAAGGGTAATGGCACAACTTCGCTGCTGCCCCTGGGAACCAAACTGTTTGGCCGACAGCCCGTCGATTTTGATTTCAAAGTCGTCCCGGTGGATGCCTTTGGTTGTAGACTTCAATCGGATGTCATCTTCCCGGGATTCTTCCAACATATTTCGATATTCATCTATTAACTCATCGGAATATATTTTTAATTCTTTACTATTTGGATAAATTGTAGACCGGTATTCCATCCCGATTTGTTCTTTTCCTCCGCTGAAACCGGAATAAATTTTTTGCCCCACTGCCTTCAGCTTTTCCAGATAATCCTTTCGAAAAATCGATAGGATGGTTCCAAGCTTTGCAAGCTGCACGTCCCAGATTTCCAGCATATCTTCGGGATAGCTCTGCTTTCGGATTTCCTTGAGAAGGACGTTTCGCTGCTCTAAAATGCTTTCGTATTGACTCAGATATTTCCCGTAGATGGGTTTGATCTGGCTGATAGCAGTGTCTAAAAACTGCCGCCGGCAGGATGGGCCGTCTTTTACAATATCCAGATCGTCGGGGTTAAACACGACGCAATAGAATTCCCCCGACAGTTCTGAAAGGCTCTTCAGCGGCACTCCATTCAGTAAAATTTTTCGTTTTTCGCCGGCCAGATAACGAATCTGCTGAGTCCGTTCCCGGTCGGAAAATGTAAGCCCAATCTGAAAAATTGGCTTTTCGAATTGGATCATCTGACTTTCTTTTGCCCCACGAAAGCTTTTGTTCCCGCTGCAAAGCCAGATTGATTCCAACAAATTGGTCTTTCCCTGAGCGTTTTTCCCGTAAATAATATTTACATTTGGATGCGGAAGCAGCAGCGCCTGGCCGATATTGCGGTAATCGCTGAGTTCCAGCCTATCGATCCTCATAAAAAAGCGCTGCCCCCTTTTTTTTGTCATCGGAGGCAGGATGTGGATATTTATTTGACGACAATACGGTAATCATCCACGGTTACAACATCCCCCGGAACCAATTTTTTTCCTCTTTGCATACAGACTTCACCATTGACTGAGACTGCGCCTTCCGCGACGATTTCCTTTGCGTGTCCCCCGGTTTCCGCCAGTCCGCAGAACTTTAAAAACTGATCCAGTTTAATAAATGCAGTCGAGATTTTAATTTCTTCAGTTATCATCTTTGAGCCTCATAGGCATGACCAGGAAAATAAAGTGGTCGCCTTCCATCGGGAGAATCTTGATGGGAGAAAACGCGCTGTTGATTTCAATTTTCACCTGATCCAGCTCGCTGGACTTTAAAGCGTCGGTCATGTATTTGTTGTTAAAGCCGATTTTTACCCGTTCCCCAGTCATCTCCAATTCCACATTGTCGCTGACTTTACCCATGGAGGTCTCGCAGGAAACGTTGACGCTGTTGTTTTCAAAAATCGCTTTAATAGGATTTTTTACCTTGTCGTTGATGATAATGGAGGCACGGTTGATGCTTTCGAGAAATTCCCGGGTGGATACAACAATACTGGTCTTGGATTCCTTTGGAATCGCCGCGTTATAATCGATAAACTCACCTTCCAGCAGACGGGAAATCACGTGATATCCCTTGCACTCAAAGATGATGTGTTTACTTCCGATGTTGAGCTGAATGGGAAGCTCTTCTTCGTCACTTAAGTATTTTCCGGTGAGTTTCAGCACTTCCGATAAGGTTTTTCCCGGAACGATGAACCGAATATTATCCTTGCAGTCGACGTTTTCTTTCCGCACAGCCAGTCTGCATCCGTCCACCGACACCAGATAGAGAACACCGTCCTTCACTTCAAACAGAGTTCCTGTCAACACCGGAGTGGCATTATCCTGGGAAACAGCAAACAAAGTCTGAGAAATCATGCTCCGCAGCACATTTCCGTCAATAGAAAAAGCGTGGTCCTGAGAAACAGGAGGAATTTCAGGATACTCGTCGGCGCTCATGCCGAGAATGGTAAACTGTGCTCCTCCTCCTTTAATAATGGTCAGTAACTTGTCGTCGGTGGTCAAAGTGAGATCCACGTTAGGCATTTTATTGATAATTTCGGAAAAAAGGCGGGCATTTAAAATCACTTCTCCATCTTGGAAGGACTGCACCTCAATATCTTTAGTGATTCCCAGCTCCAGGTTGTATCCGATTACCGAAAGGATATTGTCATGGCATTTGAGGAGGACACATTCCAGAGCCATCATTGTCGATTTGCCGGAAACAGCCGGAGAAACGTTGTTAACCGCTTCGCAGAGCGTTACCTTATCACAAGTAAATTTCATATTATACCTCCATGACATATTTTATACAATCAGTAATCATGTGAATATTGAGTGCAAGTTTATGGTATAAAACTTGCAGATTAAAATGATATCTGCATTCAATCTATATAATAAATAATATAATAAATATATAGTAGTAATAGTAGAGGGCGGGCAAAAGTGGAAAAATCTGCTGAACTCCGCTTTAAAGGGATTTTCTTTCCTTTTTTCTCCTAAAGCTTCTTTTGAAATGTCCTTTAAAGAAGTGAATAAGATAAATAACAAAAAGAAAAAGTCAAAATTGGTGAAAAGAAAAAGAAGGAAAAAGTGGAGAAAAAAGAGAAAAACTGACGGATAATTTTTTTCACATTTTTTAAACCACCTGATGTGAATAGAAAAAAGTGGAAATTATTTATCCCTTATGTTTTTGATGAGGTCTTCGATGATTCCCTTATCGTGGGGATTGTTTTTCATTAAATCCTGCACTTTTTTCAGTGTGTAGACGATGGTGGTATGATCTCGATTTCCAAATTCCTGGCCGATCTGTTTCATCGATGTTTGGGTAATTTCCCGAACAATATAGATAGCCACCTGACGGGCCATGGAAATAGGTCCGCTGCGTTTGTTGGAGCGGATATCCTCCGGAGATACGTTATAGGTTCGTCCCACCTCTTCGATGATCTTTTCCACGGTAATTGGAAGGGGCTGGTTGTCGTTGAGAATTTCGTTAATGACGTTCTGTGCTACGCTCAAATTTGGTTCCGAGCCGGTGAGAAGGCGGTATACCTTCATCTTTTTGACGGCCCCTTCCAACTGACGGATATTGCTTTTGAGTTTGGTGGCGATGTAGTTGACGATATCGTCTGGAATATCGATCTGTAAAAGTTCCGCCTTCCTTTTAATAATGGCGATTCTGGTTTCCAGATCCGGCGGCGAAATATCCGCCAGTAAACCCCACTCGAATCTGGATTTCAGGCGGTCTTCGATGATGTTGATATCCTTTGGAGGACGGTCGGAGGTGATGACGATCTGTTTTCCATATTGATAAAGGTCGTTAAAGGTATGGAAAAATTCTTCCTGGGAACGGTCTTTACCGGATAAAAACTGGATATCGTCGATCAAAAAGAAATCCGCATGGCGGTATTTTTGGTGAAATTCTTTGATGGTTTTTTTACCCAGGGCATAAACCAGATCATTGGTAAAGGTTTCACTATTGGTGTAAATGATATTCATGTCAGGATTCTGCTTTTTGACCTCATATTTGATGGCCATAAGCAGATGGGTCTTTCCAAGACCGCTGGGTCCGTAGATAAAAAGAGGATTATAAGGCTTAACGTTGGAATTGGGATTCATCGCCACCGATTTACAGGCAGTGTAGGCGAATTCATTTTTGCTTCCCACAATGAAGTTGTCAAAGGTATATTCGTATTCACCAGTCAGAAATTCCTCTTTGATCTCCTTGTCCGAAACAGAGATGGAAGGAGAAGAAGTTTCAACCTGCTGTACAGCAGGTTTTTCTTCCAAGGGAGCAGAAGTTTTCGTTTCGGTGGGAGTCTCTACCTGAATATCGGTATCTGTGAGAATTTTCGATGTTGACTTTGAAGCCTAAACCGCCTCAAAAGCCTCTTCGATGCGGGACTGATACTGTTCCATCAATATTTTTCGCTGAAAGGAATGGGGGACGAACAAAACAGCCGTGTTATTTTCCAATCGGACAGGCTCAATATTTTCGATCCAGCATTTATAGGCAGTCTCCGTCAAATCGTTATTTTTTACTTTCTCGAGAAAGTAACTTTTCACAAGATTCAACACCTCAGAAAATGATTGCATGTTGAAACTCCTTTCCAAAATGATGGGGATACTTCCCTGTTGAATGCTGTGGAGGGAAGAAAAGTGCAAAAAAATTAGAAAGCTCTTTATGAGCTACAATAAAATGCAAAATAAATGGTTGAAATGATGAAAATAAAAGTGAAAAAAAGAAAAGGGACAAAAACCTTTTGAAAATAATTATAACACAGATAAAACTTTTCCGCAAGTTTTCCACATTAAGTGGTGAAAAATATTTTCTCTAAAAAATCATGTATTTTTAGCAAAATTTTAAAAAAGAGTTGACAATAAAGCCTTTTATCCTTTATACTACTATATTGAGGGTTTTCGCTTATTTCTCTGTATTTTGTTTGCCGTGGTTTTTTAATTTTCGGCGATGTTTATTGAGTGATGACTTCATCTGACGGCGGAGAAATAGCAAAACTGTTACTGTTTGTTCAAAAGGAGGTATAAGGATGAAAAGAACATACCAGCCCAAGAAACTTCAGAGAAAAAAAGTGCATGGTTTCCGGAAGAGAATGAGCACCGCAAACGGCCGTAAAGTTTTGGCGAGAAGACGTGCAAAAGGCAGAGCCAGACTCAGCCACTAATGCGCCTATAGTCAATTTTATTGTACTTGATTTTTGAAGAAGGAACTGCCCGTGCAAGCTGCGTGCAGTTCCACTTGTTTTTCTTTTTATGGCAGGATTTGAATGAATGAAGAAAGAAATCCCCGAACGCTTACTTTAAATAAAGAATTTAAGAGGGCTTATTATCAGGGGAAAAGCAAGGCGACTCCCTATTTTATTTTCTATAAAATTAAAAACCGGTCTGCAGGAATCCGCTATGGAATTACTACTTCCAAAAAATTGGGAAATGCGGTGCAGCGGAATCGCGCGAGAAGAGTTCTGCGTGTCGCTTTTCTTTCTGTCCTACCAAGACTTCAAAACAATTGTGATTATGTCATGGTGGCCAGGGACAGAATTTTAAAAGCAAAATCCTATCAAGTTGCAGCAGCATTAAAAGGCTGCCTCAAAGAAATGCAAAAATGAAAAAAATCTTGCTAAGGCTTATTTCTTTTTATCAAAAGCATCTTTCCAAATGGAAGGGGCCATGCTGTCGGTACTACCCGACCTGTTCTTGCTATGCAAAGCAGGCCATTGAGCGGTTTGGAGCGGCAAGGGGCAGTTATTTGATGATAAAGAGAATTTTAAGGTGTAATCCTTTGTTTAAAGGAGGAATTGACCCGGTGCCGGAAACATTTTCTTTGTTTTCGCGCAGAAAAAAATAAGCCTGTGCAGCCTCGTATAAAAAGAACGAAAAAAGAAGGGAAACAGCATTCATGAACTGGTTGACGAATTTAATCGGCATTCCACTGGGATGGATTATGTGGCTGTTGTATTCTGTGATTCAAAATTACGGAATCGTTTTGATTATATTTACCGTTTTGGTAAAAGCGCTGATGTTCCCACTTTCTGTTAAACAGCAGAAAGCAACGGCAAAGATGTCTGTATTCCAGCCAAAAATTCAGGAAATTCAGAAAAAATACGAAAAAAATAAGGAAAAACAGCAGGAAGAGTTGATGAAGCTCTATGAGACCCATGGGTACAATCCTATGAGCGGATGTCTTCCAATGTTGCTGCCTTTCATCATCTTATTTGGATTGATCGACGTTATCTATCGTCCGTTGACGCACATCCTCCATATCAGTTCTGATGTGATCGCTAAGGCGACAGAAATTTTGTCGCAAAATGGCATCACTTCAACAGGTAGACCAGAACTTGATATTCTTTCCAATATTACGAAGTTTGATTTTAGCGAACTGGGTGCAGATGTAGTCAGCAAAATTCAGAACTTTGACTATAGTCTGTTCGGTATTGACCTGAGTGTCGTTCCCACTTGGGCGTGGAACTGGTTTTTGCTGATTCCCATTCTTTCTGGCGTGACGGCTTTTCTTGTTTCTATGGTATCCATGAGGATGAATCCTGCCGCCAATCAGCAGGCTTCTGGTATGGGCGCCATGAAAATTATGATGTATGTAATGCCTCTCTTTTCCGTCTGGATCGCATTTTCCGTTCCGGTTGGAGTTGGTTTCTACTGGATTCTGTCAAATGTCCTGTCCGGCGTCCAATCGGTGATCCTTTATAAGCTCTACAGCCCGGAAAAATATAAAAAAGAATTTGAAGAAAAAATGCAGGCAGAAGCCGAAAAGAAGAAACTGGAGCGTGCTCAGCGCAAAAAGATAAAAACGGCTGATTCCGCTGAACCCCTTGATCCGGAAACCGAAAAAATGCTTCTCAGTGAAAAAGAACGGAATCGGAAGCGGCTGGCCGAGGCTAGAAAACGGGATGCGGAGAAATACGGCGAAGAGTACGTAGAAGTTACCGACAAGGATTTGATGTAACAAACCGGTCAAAAAATCTCTTTATGAGGAGGTCAAATATGGTACGGGAAGCGATCGCTACGGCGAATACCTTAGAAGAGGCCACCGCCCGGGCATGTGAAGAGTTAGGAGTATCTTCCACAGAATGTACGACGGAAGTGCTGCAGTTGCCGAAAAAAGGGTTGTTCGGCAAGATGAAGCAGCTGGCAAAAGTAAAGGTAACAGTGGAAAGTCTAGATGAAATGGCGGAAGAAATTTTCAGCACGGCCGAGAAAAAAGCGCCTGAGAGAAAAGCAGAAAAGAAAGCAACTGCCAAATCCCAGGCTCCGGCGGAGAAAAAATCTGCTCCTGCTCCTGAGATGGAGAAGAAGCCGGAACCTGTGGAAGTTACTGAAGAGTTAAAAACGAAAATAGAGGTCGCCCGGAAGTATTTGAATGATATTTTCAGCAATATGGGCGTTGGAGAGATTAATGTATCCTTTGATGTAGAAGAAATCGGACGGTTAAAATCGCGCTGGAAGGCGCTGAAATCGGAACGGTAATCGGAAAGCGGGGCGAGACGCTGGACGCGATTCAGTATCTGGTTTGCTTAGTTGCTAATCGACTGGATGGAGAGTATGTCCGCTTTACCATCAACGCGGGCAATTATCGGGAAAAAAGAGAAGAAACCCTGCGGAACTTGGCCCAGAGAATGGCAAAGAAGGTTTTGAAGACTGGGCGGCCTTCTGCTCTGGAACCAATGAATCCCTATGAGAGAAGAATCATTCACGCAGTTATCACTGATATTGAAGGGGTTTATTCCAAGTCTACCGGTGAAGAACCGAACCGCAAAGTGGTAATCAAGCCCTCCGGAAAACAATCCTATCGTGGAAAATCCGACGGAAGCCGGCAAAATCGAAGAGGCCGTGACGAATATAAAAAAACTGCTGCTCCCAGAGAGGAAGCAGCGGACTTGGCCGAAAAGCCCACGGAACATAAAGCAGTGGAATCAAAAACGTTGGATGACAACGTAAAGCTCTATTCGAAAATTGAATTATAATCGTCGAAACCTCCTACAACTGATTCCATAAGAGTAGGAGGTTTCTTTTTATCTGGGAGGAATCGCATGAGCAAGACCATTGCCGCTATCTCCACTCCCCGTGCAGCGGGCGGGATCAGCGTGGTTCGCATATCTGGAGATGATGCCATCACGGTTGCAGAAAAGGTGTTTTTTCCGATTTCCGGGAAAAAGCTTTCCCAGCACGCTGGGTATACTGCGGCCTTTGGAGATATTTACGACGGTGAACAGCAGATCGACCAAGGAGTTGCTTTGGTTTTTCGCGCCCCAAAAAGCTATACCGGCGAAGATGTTGTGGAAATTTCCTGCCACGGCGGTATTCTCGTGACGGAAAAGGTACTGCGCGCGATTTTGCGGGAGGGGGCCTCCCCCGCTGGCCCCGGTGAGTTTACCAAACGGGCTTTTCTCAACGGAAAGCTCACCTTGACGCAAGCGGAAGCGGTCACCGATCTCATTAACGCAGAGAGCGAAAAAAGCCTGAGAGCAGCCCAGTGTGCCCTAAAGGGAGCGCTCTATCAAAATGTCAAAAAGGTCTTGGATGATTTATTGTCTGTTACGGCGCATATCGCCGCTTATATTGATTATCCCGATGAAGATATCGATGATATAAAACTGACTGAAATGAAGAAAGTTTGTGCAGAATGCAGGGATACCCTCCGAAAACTTTTGGAAACCTTTGACCGGGGTAAAATCATTCGGGAAGGTGTGGAGACTGTTATTGTCGGCCGGCCTAATGTAGGCAAATCAACTTTGATGAACCTATTGTCCGGCTGCGAAAAAAGTATCGTCACCGATATCCCCGGTACCACCCGGGACGTGGTGGAGGAATCGGTGAATATCGGCGATGTGGTGTTGCGGCTGGCGGATACAGCTGGCGTCCGTGAGACCGAGGATATCATCGAAAAGGCGGGCGTAGAACGCACTTTTGACCGCTTGGAGTCGGCAGATTTGGTGTTGGCGGTTTTTGATTCGTCGTCTCCCCTCTCCGATACCGACTATTCCCTTGTGGAAAAAATAAAAAAGATGCCGACAGTTGCAATTGTCAATAAGTCCGATTTAAAATCGGTTATAGACAAAGAGTATTTATATAATAATTTTAAACATATTGTAGAAATTTCTGCAACTACCAAAGCCGGTTTCGATGAGTTGAATCAGGAGATCAGCAAAGTTTTGCGGCTAAATGATATCAACACATCTGGCGCGATGTTAGCCAATGAGCGTCAGTATCACTGTGTTTCACAGGCGGATAAGCTGTTACAGGAAGCGCTGGAAGCTATCCAGATGGGATTTACCATGGACGCGGTGGATATCAGCATTGAAAGTGCAATTTCCGTCCTTTTGGAACTGACGGGAGAAAAGGTAACCGATGCGGTAGTAAACGAAGTGTTCTCTCATTTTTGTGTGGGTAAATAGAAAAGGAGTTTTCTTTTATGGGCTATTCCCTTGGCGAATATGATGTTGCAGTGATCGGTGCCGGTCACGCTGGAATAGAAGCGGCGATGGCGGCAGCGCGGTTGGGCGCTAAGACGATACTTTTTACCTTGACTTTGGATGCAGTGGCGAATCTTCCCTGCAATCCCTCCATTGGTGGCACTGCTAAGGGACATTTGGTTCGCGAGATTGATGCTTTGGGCGGTGTAATGGGTATTGCCGCCGACCACACTTTTTTGCAGAGCAGAATGCTGAACCGCGGCAAGGGTCCCGCTGTCCACAGTCTTCGCGTTCAGGCAGACCGCCGGAAATATCACGCCTATATGAAGAGCCTTTTAGAATCCCAAGAGAATTTGGATTTGAAGCAGGCGGAAGTGACAGGCATTGAAGTAAAAGATGGCCAAATTTGCAAGGTTATCACCCGTCTGGGAGCAGAATACAAAATTAAAGCCTGTATTATCGCAAGCGGAACCTATTTAAACGGAATGATTCATGTGGGCGAGGTTTCCTATGAAAGCGGTCCGGATGGAATTGCCGCCGCAAAGGGACTTTCCAAAAGTTTGGAGCAAAATGGAATTACTCTGCGCCGTTTTAAAACGGGAACGCCTCCTCGCGTCCACCGCCGCAGTATTTGTTTCGATGTTTTGGAAAAACAGGCCGGAGACGATAAGATTATTCCCTTTAGTTTCACCACCGACGGAGAGCTGAAAAACCAAGTGGACTGCTACATCGCTTACACCAATGAGGAGACCCATCAGATCATTCGGGACAACCTAGATCGCTCCCCGATTTACAGCGGGCGTATCGACGCTATCGGTCCACGCTACTGCCCCAGTATTGAGGACAAAATCGTCCGTTTCTCCGATAAGCCCCGGCATCAATTATTTGTGGAGCCCATGGGTCTGGATACCGAAGAAATGTATCTTCAGGGGATCTCCTCTTCCCTGCCGGAAGATGTGCAAATGAAGTTTTTGCGTTCCATCAAGGGTTTTGAGAATCTTCAGGTCATGAGAAACGCTTATGCCATCGAATATGATTGCTGCAATCCTTTGGATTTGAAGCCAACTTTGGAGTTCAAGGCGATAAAGGGGCTTTTCGGGGCCGGACAGTTTAATGGCACTTCCGGGTATGAAGAAGCTGCCGCTCAGGGATTGATTGCCGGTATCAATGCGGCCAAACAGGTTTCTGGACAGGAGCAATTGACTTTGGGGCGTTCTACTTCCTATATTGGGACTTTGATTGATGATTTGGTCACAAAAGGCTGCTCTGATCCTTACCGCATGATGACTTCCAGAAGCGAATTTCGTCTGTTGCTGCGACAGGATAACGCCGATGAACGGCTTACCCCGATTGGATATCAAGTTGGACTAATTGATAAAAAACGGTATCAAGGGTTTTTGCAAAAGATGGAACAAATTAAAGAAGAAAAAGAACGGGTCGAAAAAGTGAATATTGCTCCGTCTGAGGCATTAAATGAACTGCTTGTTTCACGTGGAACAGCGTCGATGACGACAGGAACCAAATTGGCCGATTTGATTCGACGTCCCCAGTTAAGCTACCTAGAGCTATCCTCTTTCGATGAAAATCGTCCTAAACTGCCTGATGATGTCATGGAACAGGTGGAGATTCAAATCAAATATGAAGGCTACATTAAAAAGCAGTTGATGGAAGTGGAAGAAATCAAGCGGTTGGAGCAGAAAAAACTGCCGGAAGATATGGATTATAGTCAAATCGAGGGCTTAAGGTTGGAAGCAAGAGAGAAGCTACAGCGTGTACTGCCACAGGATATCGGGCAAGCTTCCCGAATATCTGGAGTGAATCCCGCGGACATTTCTACTCTATTAATATGGCTAGAACAACATGGAGGAAAATAAATTGATTGCAAAAGAACTGTTAAAGCAGAATTTTCAATTCTTTGGATGGAAATACAGTGAAGATATCGGCAATCGATTGGACCGCTATGCCCAAATGCTGGTGGAATGGAATCAGAAAATAAACTTAACGGCTATTACTGAACCGGACGACATCGTAATTAAGCATTTCATAGATAGCCTTTTGCTGTTGAAGGCGGTGGACTTACCTCAAAATGCCAGTTTGATCGATGTTGGAACCGGTGCGGGCTTCCCTTCCCTGCCGGTTTGTATTGTGCGTGATGATATACAGCCCACCTTGCTTGACAGCTTAAACAAACGCCTTATATTTTTAGAGGAGCTGTGCAGAAATATAGAGGTAGAGGCAAAGTTTATACACGCGAGAGCTGAGGAAGCCGGGCAAAAAGCAGAGTATCGGGAAAAATATGATGTTGCGACTGCCCGTGCGGTGGCGCATTTAAGGGAATTGTCGGAATATTGTCTGCCTTTTGTCAAAGAAGGCGGTATGTTTATAGCCTTAAAAGGGTACGAGATTGAAGAGGAATTAGAGGAAGCAAAGTATGCTATTTCCCAAATGGGCGGTAAAATTGAAGCGATTGAAAAGTTTGAGCTACCCGGAGAAAACAAAAGATCCATTGTGGTTATAAGAAAATTTCGACAGACCCCTGCAAAATATCCTAGAATGACAGCGAAAATCAAGAAATATCCTTTAAATAATAAAAAATAAGGTCGAAATGGCCGATTAATTGCGATGAAAAGTTCTGGAAATTATTTCCCTTACATGCTATACTTTTAGCTGCGGACAAGCAATAAGGGAGGTAAAAAAATGACAGGAATTTTTCAAAAAGACAAGGTACTTAATAAAGTGTTTTCGCTGCCGATTGACGAAATTATTCCCAATCCAGCTCAGCCCCGTCAGGAATTTGATGAACAGGACTTGCAAGGATTAGCGGCAAGTATCCGTGAAAACGGAGTGTTGCAGCCAATAACCGTTCGCAAAAATAAGGAGAGAGTGTATGAGTTGATTTCCGGCGAAAGGCGTCTTCGTGCGGCGAAAGCGGCGGGCCTTACCGAAATTCCTGCCGTTATCATGGACACGACAGCCCGTCAATCCGCGATTTATGCGATTTTGGAGAATATTCAACGGAAAGACCTTTCTCTTTTTGAAGAAGCTCTTGCGTTGCGCTGCCTTATCAATGAATGGGGAGTCACCCAGGAAGAGGCAGCAGAAAAACTGGGAAAAGCCCAGTCGACCATAGCCAACAAACTGCGCCTTCTGTCCCTCAGCAACATTGAACAGGATATTATTACCAAGTATCAACTGACCGAGCGGCATGCGCGGGCGTTACTAAAGGTGAAAGATGAGAATGAGCGGCTGACGATTTTAAAATATATTGCAGAAAACGGTTTGAATGTCAGCCAAGCTGAACAGTACATAGAAAAGAAGATGCAGCTCCACCCTACCCCAGGAAAACGACTCTTTATTGTAAAGGATGTCCGGGTATTCATTAATACCATTAATCGGGCCATAGATACCATGAAAAGTGCAGGTATCGACGCCCAGGCTGTCAAACGGGAAAGCAGTCAATTTATTGAATATGTGGTCCGGATACCGATGGCTCCGAAAAAAGTTGGTTAACATGTTGAAAGGTTCGCAGAAATGCGGACCTTTTTTGTTTCACGTGGAACAAAAAAGGGCTTTTAAAAGTAATTTGGTTATGCTATAATAAGAAGTAACTTCAAAAAGTACAATTATCTGGACACATTACTTACATAGGTGTCAGCTATAATGTGGAATCGATAAAGAGAAAAAGGAGCAACATGGGAAAGATAGTAGCAGTTGCAAATCAGAAAGGCGGCGTTGGCAAGACAACCACAGCGGTCAATTTAGCCGCCTGTCTTGGAGCGAAAAAGAAAAAAGTCCTTTTGGTGGATATGGATCCGCAGGGAAACGCCACCAGTGGATTCGGCATCAATAAAAAGCAAGCGGAGCAGACGTCATACGATTTGTTGATTGGACAGGCCTCCGCTGAAGAAGTGCGGGTTAAAACCTCCTTTCAGGGAGTTGATATGATTTCCTCCAGTATCGAGTTGGCGGGGGCGGAAGTAGAGCTTATTGAGCTGGAAGAGCGAATTTTTCGATTGAAACAGGGCCTTGCTCCCCTCTGGGACCAGTACGATTATATTTTAATTGACTGTCCCCCTTCCCTGGGCCTAATTACCTTAAACGCCCTCGCGGCAGTGGACAGCGTATTTATCCCGATTCAATGTGAGTATTTTGCACTGGAAGGTTTGTCACAGCTGATGGCTACCGTCCGTCAGGTGAAACGCACCTATAATCCGGATATCGAAATTGAGGGTGTTCTGCTTACGATGTACGATGGGCGGCTCAACCTGACCACTCAGGTTGTGGCAGAAGTGAAAAAGTACTTTCCGGACAAGGTATACAAAACTACCATTCCCAGAAATGTTCGCCTTTCCGAAGCCCCCAGCTACGGACAGCCGGTGATTTATTATGATAAATCGTCCAAAGGCTCCAAGGCCTATATGGACGTGGCGAAAGAGTTCCTGAAAGCCAACAAGAAGTGGAACAAAGAAGGATAGTATAAGGGAAGAGGGTGAAAAAATGGCAAAGAAATCAGGGCTGGGAAAAGGTCTGGATGCGTTGTTTTTTGACAACGACAGCGGGGAAAAGCAGGATAGCGGCGCCATGATGGTACGCCTCAGCGAAATAGAACCCAATAAGGGACAGCCCAGAAAGACATTTGATGAAAATGCTCTGGCGGAATTGGCTGACTCAATCCGGGAGCACGGCATTATCCAGCCGCTGCTTGTTCGAAAACTCAGCAACGGCGGATATCAGCTGGTTGCTGGTGAACGGCGCTGGCGAGCCTCTCGGATGATTGGACTGGATGAGGTTCCGGTGGTGGTGAAAGACCTTTCCGATACCGAAGTGATGGAGTTAGGGCTTATTGAGAATTTGCAGCGGGAGGATTTGAATCCTCTTGAGGAAGCCGCTGGTTACAAAGAACTGATGGCGACCTACGGATTGACACAGGACCAAGTTGCAAAACGAGTCGGAAAATCACGATCCGCAATCGCCAATTCGCTGCGGCTCTTAAATTTGCCGGAACAGGTTCGGCCTTATCTCATGAACGGCGAGCTCACCATGGGCCATGCGAAGGCGCTTTTGGGCCTAAGCAGTGAGGCGGCTATGGTTTCTGCGGCAAAAGAAGCGGTGGCGAAGGGCTTATCTGTGCGGGAAGTGGAAAAACTTGCTTCCAAGAAAAATGTGGATACCTCCGGTCAAGAGCTTCCGAAAAAAGAGCGACGGAAAAAAGACCACTATCTTGATGAAATGGAAATTGCCATGAATGAAGAATTGGGCCGCAAGGTGGAAATTATCCCCGACGGAGACGGCGGTGTGTTGAAAATTGCCTTTTACAGCAAGGAAGATTTGGCTTCCATTGCCGAAAAACTTACGAAATAATCAAAAGATACAAGGGAGTACGAAAACATGTTGGACATCAAATTTGTCAGGGCCAATCCTGACGCAGTCAAAGAGAACATCAAAAAGAAATTCCAGGACAATAAGCTTCCCCTGGTGGACGAAGTGATTGAACTGGACGCCAAGAGCCGCGCGGCGCAGCAGGAGGCTTCTGACCTTAGGGCCGAGCGGAATAAAATCTCTAAAATGATCGGCGGTTTGATGGCACAGGGCAAAAAAGATGAGGCCGAGGAGATGAAACGGAAGGTTTCTGAGCAGGCGGATCGCTTGGCCCAGCTGGAAGAGCAGGAAAAGGACCTACAGGAGAAAATCCGTACCATTATGCTCACCATCCCCAATATCATCGACCCCAGCGTCCCCATCGGAAAAGACGACAGCGAAAATGTGGAACTTGAACGTTTCGGCGAGCCGGTGGTACCGGACTTCGAAGTCCCCTACCACACCGAAATTATGGAAAAATTAAACGGCATCGATTTGGACAGCGCCCGTAAGGTGGCTGGAAACGGCTTCTATTACCTGATGGGCGATATAGCCCGCCTCCATTCGGCCGTGCTTTCCTACGCCCGGGACTTTATGATCAACCGTGGCTTCACCTACTGCATCCCCCCCTATATGATTCGCAGCAACGTGGTCACCGGCGTCATGAGCTTTGCAGAAATGGACGCCATGATGTACAAAATTGAGGGAGAGGATC
>CABUOE010000016.1 GCA_902493155.1 uncultured Eubacteriales bacterium | reverse complement strand
CGGTCGGGTATCAACAAGGGGGCCTTGCAAAAAAGCGGGAGCGAAGCGATTTGCTTCATGTCCGACGAGGAAGTAGCGGAGGAGGCGAAAGCGCGGGGGATTACCCGGGCCGCCGTGTCCATGGAGCGGGCGGTAAAAATCCAAAAACCCCTGATTTTCGCCGCCGGAAACGCCCCTACCGCCCTTTTGACCCTTGCCCGACTCATGGAGGAGGGAAAAGTGGAGCCAAAGCTCATTATCGGAGTTCCGGTGGGGTTTGTAAACGTGGTGGAGTCAAAAGAAGCGATCATCAATAGCGGTGCCCCCTGTATCGTCGCCAGGGGACGGAAGGGCGGCAGCAACGTGGCGGCAGCCATCGTAAACGCCTTGCTGTATATGGCCTTTCCGCGGGAATAAAGGAGGAAACAGGTATGGACATCCTGAAAATGGCGGCGGCCATCGGGCCTTTGGACGAAGAAGCCCTGCGGGAAGCGGAGCTGCGGCAGCAAAACCTGCTAAAACCCATGGGGAGTTTAGGCCGTCTGGAAGCCCTTAGCATCCAGATTGCCGGCATCACCGGCAAGGTGAAAAACGCAGCGGACAACAAGGTCCTCTACCTCTTCGGGGCGGACAACGGCGTTTATGAAGAGGGTGTCGCCGCAACCCCTCAGCATTTTACCAAAACCCTCATGGAAAACTACGCCTCCGGCAAAAAATGCGCCATTAATGTCCTCTGTGACCACTGTGGGGTAAAGCTGCGGGTAGTCAATATGGGAGTCAAAGGCGGAATAGCCCATCCCAACATAGACGATTGCCGCCTGATGGACGGAACCCGCAATTTTAGCAGAGAACCGGCAATGGAGCGAAAAACTGCCCTCACCGCCATGGAAATCGGCTTTGGGTACGCCAAAGAAGCCAAGGAACAGGGGATTCACATCGTCGGAAACGGCGAGGTCGGCATGGGGAACACCACCACTGCCGCCGCCTGTATCATGGCCGCCTGTGGGCTTTTGGAGCCGGAGGGCATTGTTGGGAGGGGGGCAGGACTTACCGATAAAGCTTTTTCGAAAAAAAAGGCTGTCATCGGGGAAGCCCTTAAAAAGTACCGGCTTTCCCCGGATGATCCGGTTGCCATCCTCTCCTGCGTCGGAGGGCTGGACATCGGAGCCATGGTGGGGCTATACTTAGGGTGCGGATATTTTCGGCTGCCCATCGTGGCCGACGGAGTCATTTCAATGGCGGCGGCACTGCTGGCTTATCGGCTGAACCCTCTCATAAAGGACTACATCATCCCGTCCCACCTGTCGGAGGAACCGGCTTACCGCATTGCGGCGGAGGAAATGGGCCTCAGGCCCGTTCTGGCCCTCAATATGCGGCTGGGAGAGGGAAGCGGCTGCCCCATTATGATGCAGGTCGTGGAAACCGCCCTGGCCGCCATGAACGGCATGTCCACCTTCGAGGAAGAAGCGATGGAAACCGATTATCGGGAAGATATCACCATGTGACCCTAATGAGAAAGGAGAACAGAAATGAATCGAGATGAAATATTAAAAATAAATAAGCATTACTGGGATACATATGCAGATTTGTGGTATGGAACTACGGCGCTTCCCACATACGGCGTACACTTTGTAACAGAGGATGACTTACATTTATTTGGTGATGTCTCCGGAAAGAAGATGTTGGAAATCTGTTGCGGGAGCGGCCATTCTCTAAAATACCATGCTGATAGAAATGCCAGAGAATTGTGGGGCGTGGATCTTTCGCATAAGCAGATTCAGAACGCAAAGCGATATTTGAGTGAAAATGGTTATACTGCAAATTTTATTTGCTCACCGATGGAAGCAGAAATGGCTATACCAAAAGATTATTTTGACTTCGTGTATTCCATTTACGGTATCGGATGGACAACCGATCTGGATGGAACTTTTCAGAAAATTGCTTCGTACCTTAAAAAAGACGGTATTTTCATATTTAGTTGGCATCATACGTTGAATTACTGTATTGCATGGTCTTGTGATCAACCTAAAGATGTGATTGAAAATAAAACATTGGTAATGAACAAAAGTTACTTTGATGAATCCTATTTCAAAATGCCCGTGGATGGCAGCGAAATCCTGCTATGTAATCGCAAAATTTCAACTTATGTCAACGCATTAGCTAAAGCCGGCTTTGTGATCGAGCAGATGGTAGAACAAACCGATGATGCAACAATGAACGCTGACGGTGATATTAGCGACAAAGCGAAAAAGGCGAAAATGCTTCCTATTTCAGTTTTGTTCAAAGCCAGAAAGTTGTAAAATCAATTATGTAATAGATAAAAACAGGGTTAATGATCGTTTTTTAATTCAGAAAAACAGTTGCAATTTTCAAATAATGTGATATACTAAACACAAGCTCAGGCGGTTTTCGCCGTCTGGAACGAAAGGAGTGCTTTTGATGATTTGGATTAAGGTGGCTATTGTCTAAAATTGAATAGACGGTTCTGGCAAGAGGGCTTCGCGCCTTATTTTGCCGCGGCCGGAATCAAAGTAACCTTTCGTGAATACTGTAACTGCAGGGCACATCGAAACGGGTGTGTCCTTTTTTGTGTTTTTAGGAGAGGCGTTTAGTAAAACGTTTCTCCGCCGCGCATGAAATCCCGCAGTGAGCAGCCTCGAACGGCTGCTTTCTGCGGGATTTTTGCGTCCAAAGGAAGAAATACCGCGTCCGGCACCGCTTTTCAAGAAACCCTGAAAAAATAGAAAGGAGTGATTTTGATGCGTGTCGTCAACAACTGTGTCAATTACAAATATGTTTATTTTATGGAGGAAAACAATGATAGATTTATCCAGTTACGGATACTGCGAAATTGAAGAAGAAAACGGTCATAACACCATTCCCGCCCGGGTCACCGCTGTCCACAGGGATCGGTATGAGCTGATTTGCGGGGAAGGCCCCGTCTTCGCCCAGCTGAAAACCGCCGTCTATTATGGCAGGGAATCCGAACCCTTTCCCACGGCGGGAGACTTTGTCCGCATTCAGTATAACGAGAGCGGAGACAGCCTCATCGTCAAAACCCTGCCCCGAAGATCGCTGTTCAGCAGGCTGGACCCTACTCCCGGACGGGGAGAACAGGCGGTGGCGGCAAACTTTGACTACGTGTTCATCCTGTCGTCGCTAAATCACGACTTTAAGGTGGGGCGGCTGGAACGATACCTGACTTTAGCGTGGCAGAGCGGCGGCACGCCGGTCGTTGTGCTCACTAAGCGGGACAAGACGGAAAACCCCGAGGAAACTGTGTGCAAAGCGAGAGAGGCTGCTCCCGGCGTGGACATCTTTGCCATCAGTTCAGTGACGGGAGAGGGGCTCGACGCCCTTGCGCCTTACCTTAAGCCCCGGAAAACCCTAGTGTTTCTCGGCTCCTCCGGTGTGGGGAAATCGAGCCTCGTCAACGCCCTGGCAGGAGAGACGGTCATGGATACCGGCGCCATCCGGGAGGAAGACTCCCGCGGGCGGCACACCACTACCCACCGGCAGCTTTTGATGCTGAAAAGCGGTGTCATGGTCATCGACACTCCCGGTATGCGGGAAATCGGCATGTGGGACGCGGAGGATGGATTGAGCGGCGCTTTTTCCGATGTAGAGGATTTTCTGGGACGATGCAAATTCTCCGACTGCACCCACAAAAATGAACCGGGCTGCGCTATCCGGGCCGCCATCTCTGACGGAAGCCTTTCGGAAAAGCGCTGGCAGAGCTATTTAAGCCTCCAAGCGGAAAACCGCTACGTAGAGGACAAAATGGAGGCACAAGGAAATTTCCAAGTGGACAAAGGAGAAAAAGAAGGCGGGCGGAAAGTTTAGATGAAATTTGCTCAAACAAAGAATCCGTGGTACACTAACCATAACACCGAAAAGGAAGGTGATTGCATATATGAATATGAATCGTGAAGAAAAACGGCAGAAGGCCGTCATCGCCGGGGTCGATACCGGAAGCTACGACCTTTTTGCCTCCCTGGATGAATTGGCTGAGCTTGCTGATACAGCGGGCGCCGACGTGATCGGGCGCTTTACCCAGAACCGGGACGGCGTTGACAACGCCACCTATATCGGTGGCGGAAAACTCCGGGAAATCAAGGAATTTGTCGATAAAAGCGGGGCCGACATCCTGATATTCGACGATGAATTGACGGGAAGCCAATTTCGCAATATCGAAGAAATCGTGGACATCAGGGTCGTCGACCGCACCACGCTGATCCTCGACATTTTCGCTCAGCGGGCCAAAAGCAGCGAAGGCAAGCTTCAGGTAGAGCTGGCTCAACAAAAATACCGGCTGCCCCGGCTGATCGGACTGGGCAAAAGCTTGTCCCGGCTGGGCGGCGGCATCGGCACCCGCGGCCCCGGCGAAACCAAGCTGGAATCCGACCGGCGGCACATCCGCAGACGGATAAACGCCTTAGAACAGGAGCTGGAAACCCTGGGGAAACGCCGGGCACGGGTTCGGGAACGCCGCCAAAAACTGAGCGTCCCCACCATCGCCATTGTCGGCTACACCAACGTGGGGAAATCCACCCTTTTAAACCTGCTGACCGGCGCTGGAGTCTACGCGCAAAATCAGCTTTTTGCCACCCTCGACCCCACGGCCCGGGAAATCGTCCTCCCCGACGGCCAGCACGCCGTCATCATCGATACCGTCGGGCTGATTCAGCGGCTGCCGCATCAGCTGGTGGAGGCGTTTAAGTCTACGCTGGAGGAAGCGGCCTCCGCCGACGTGATCTTAAACGTCTGTGACGCTTCCGATCCGCTGGCCAAGGACCAGCTTGAGGTGACAAAAAACCTTCTAGGGGAGCTTGGCTGCGGCGACACGCCGGTGATTACCGTCTACAACAAGGCGGATCTGCTGGAAAACGTTCCAGCACCTTCCAAAGAAAGCCGTACTGTCTATATCTCGGCCAAGGAAAACAGCGGCATCGACTGGCTCATGGAAGCCATCGCAGACGCTCTCTCCGGCTCGATGAAAGAAGTCTGGCTCCTGGTTCCATACGACCAGGGAAGCCTTTTAAACCGCATCCGCCAGCAGGGAAAAGTCTACGCGGAAAGCTTTGAGGAAGCGGGGGTTTCCATGCACGCCTTGGTGGAACGGAAAATGCTCAAATCCCTGCTGCCGTACTGCTGCGACGCTCCAACTCCTTCTGAAAATCAGCGATAAAAGCCTAAACCAAGTTTAAAAAGCTCGTCTGCCAGGCGGGCTTTTTTCACCCCTGCCTTTGCTCCCGCATACTGTATAATAACCTCACATGCAAATGGCAGCGCCATCTGCAAAGCGCCTCTGAGGCACTTTTGCCGCGCTTTCGCACGGCTCGTGAGAACATTTTATCACAATTTAGGGCAACCACCCTACGGCTGCGCCGTCCATTGGGCTTTGCGCAACGAAATTGTGGTATAAGAGGACTATTATAAGGCGGGTGAGGGGTTTTGAGCAGTGTTTTGCTGGTTTTGGCGGTGGTTCTCGATGGATTTACCGCCTGTTTTGCCTACGGGGTCAATCGGATAAAAATTCCTTTGTTATCGGCGGTGCTCATCTCGCTGATAGGGACGGGGATGCTGATGCTCTCCCTGGGGGCGGCGGACTGGGTCGGGGACTACATACCGCCCACTACCTGCAAGGTTTTGAGCTTTTCTGTGCTGTTTTTGATTGGGCTTTGCAACCTGTTTCAGAACTCGGTTAAAGCGGTTCTCCAAAAGGCCAGCGACAACAGCAAAAAGATGAGCTTCCGCTGGTCGGGCATCTCGTTCATGCTGTCGGTTTGCCTGGACGAGACGAAAGCCGACGCTGACTGCTCCAAAGTGCTTTCCGCCAAGGAGGCGCTGGCGCTGGGGGCGGCGCTGTCCATCGATTCGTTGGCCACCGGCTTCGGCAGCGGGCTCATCGGGCAGAATTACCTGCTGATTCTGGTGCTGGCGCTCTGCATGCACATGGCAGCCATCCTGCTGGGGCACTTTCTGGGGGAGAAGTTCTCCAAAGGGGCGGGTGCTAAGCACCTCCAGCTGGAATGGCTGGGAGGCGCGATTTTGATGGTGCTGGCCTTTATCCGGTTGATCGGATAAAGACGGCAAAAAATCCCTGCCGGTTTGTTCCCGGCAGGGATTTTGTAATGTTTACAGAATGCCCCTTTTTTTGCATCCTTTTCTGCATTATAATAGGCATATTGGATAAACCTGCAAAAAGAACGGAACAAGAAAGGCGGTCAGATTAATGAAATATATTTCCATCGGAAACGGGGCGTTCAGCGCCTCGGAAATTGCGCTGGGCTGCATGCGGATAAACGGCCTCAGCGGCAAGCAAGCGGAAACCTTAGTCAATATGGCGCTGGAACAGGGAATCGATTTTTTTGACCACGCCGACATCTATGGCGGCGGCAAATCGGAGGAAGTCTTCGCCGACGCCCTCCACATGAACGACGACGTACGAGAGACCATTCTCATTCAAACCAAGTGCGCCATCCACGATGGATACTACGACTTCTCGAAAAAGCACATCCTTCGCTCGGTAGAGGGGAGCCTTCGGCGGCTGCGTACCGATTACATCGATGTTTTGCTCCTTCACCGGCCCGATGCCCTCATGGAGCCGGAAGAAGTGGCGGAGGCCTTTGCCGAACTGCGGACAAGCGGGAAAGTGCGATATTTCGGGGTGAGCAACCAAAGTCCGTACCAGATGGAGCTGTTGCAGAAGTATTTGCAGGACCGCATCATTATAAACCAGCTCCAGCTGAGCCTGACGAACACCGGCATGATTGATGCGGGCATCAACGTCAACACCCAGTTCGACGGCGCTGTAGACCGGGACGGATCGGTGCTCGATTACTGCCGTCTTCACGACATCACCATCCAGCCCTGGAGCCCCTTGCAGTACGGTTTTTTTGAGGGTGTGTTCCTGGGGAGCGACAAATACCCGGAATTAAACGCCGCCATCGGCGAACTGGCGCGGAAATACGACGTGTCGGACACCGCCATCGCTTTCGCCTGGCTGCTGCGCCATCCGGCTAAAATGCAGCCTATCGCTGGTACCACTAACCCACAAAGGCTTGCCGATATCTGCCAGGCATCCGAGGTGGAGCTCACCCGCAAGGAGTGGTACGATTTGTATAAGGCAGCGGGAAACCGGCTGCCGTAGAGCAACATCCAGCCCGCAAATGAGAAAAATCGCAGCGAGGTCAGGAACGAAGATTGATTCCGATTTGTCGGAAGATACATCGTCTATATTCCAAAAATGGGGCTGTTGCAAAATAGCCTATCCAGAAAATCATGCACAAAGTTGTAGGGGCCAATGCCCACATTGGCCCGCGGTACACCGAAAACGGCAGAAACACGGACGGGAGGGGCAGAGCCCCTCCCCTACCAATTTCTCTCGAAACGTTCCGGGAGATGGCGGTAACACCGCGGGCGAACACAGTTCGCCTCTACAAATTCTTTCGAAACGTTCTGGGGAATGTAGGGGCGGGGCTCTGCTCCGCCAGCCGATTACCGAAAGCGGTTAGAAAAAGTCATGCCCACCCCTCTTAGGGGTGGGCATGACTTTTGTTTGCAATTATGAAAATTCCTATTACCGCTTTTTATTTTTCCCTAAACTTTTTCGATTTCCAGCAGGTGGGTTCCGGATGCGCCGGGAACCAGCGTCACCACGTTGTGCTTATGTTCCAAGGTGTTGTCCTCGGTGTCTAAGACCGAAAGGCCCTGCCACGCCTCCACGCAGAGAAATTTCGCGTTCATCATGTTCCAGATGCAGAGGTCGCTGAAATTTTGGAGCCTGTATTCCACCGCTTCGCCGGTTTTGTTGTCCCGGAGGGTGACTTTCCGGGATCTTAAGTCGTCGAGAATCACCGAATCCACCCGGTTAAAAATGCCGTGGTCCAGATGGAAGGTCTGCGGGTCGGACAAAAAGGTCTCCCGGTTGTCGATGTCGATCTGCCGCTCCTTGAAGTTATAAAGCGGGCAGTCCTGCCGCTCCGGCTGGTCAAACAGGAGGCTGTAGTCTGAAAAATCGCTGCCCTTAGACGACTCAAAAGGCACCTTGAGGCCCGGATGGGTGCCGATACAGTAGGGCATGGGTTCGTCGTTTGGGTTTTGTACCGTCAGTTCCAGCCGGATACCCTTCGGAAGCAGGGTGTAGGCTGCCGTCAGGGAAAAAAGGTAGGGATAATGGGCCAAGGTTTCCTCGTTTTGGTGGATCGAGAACACCGCCCGATCGGGGGAGGGCTGCTCCACTTCCCAGGGAAGGTTGCGGACAACACCGTGGTTCGGCATGTCGTATTCTTTGCCCTTGATGGTGAGCTTTTTGTTCCGGGTGTTGCTGACGATGGGGAACAGCAGAGGAGAACTTCGTTCCCAGCCGTTCGGATCGCCGGGCCATAGCATCTCGTTGCCGGCGCTGTCCCGAAGCGACTTCAGCTCGGCGCCGGTGAGGGAAATATGCGCTGTCATACCGTTGTTTTGCAGGGTAATCATCATCCGTCATCCCTTCCTTTGTAAAATGTTTTATCATTATACTTCTTTTGGAAAACGATGTCAATGCAAATCAGGTAAGCTTGGGTCAAATTCCCAAAACCGTCAGCACTGTTACATCTCCCAAATCCGACTGAAACCAGCAGTCGATTTCCTCCACCGCTTCTTTGACTGCGCCGCCTCTTTTGTCGGCAGCGCGCGTGAGGCGCCTCCATTGCTCTTTGGTGATTTCGTTGATGCCGTAATGGTCAAAAAAAGGCAGAATTTCCACAAAGACGTGGTATAGCCCCAGTGCTTCAAAGATATCGTCCGACAGATACAATGAGTCGTCCTGCCAGAATTCGCCCAAAAATCGCCCCTTTTGAAACTCAAAATAGCAGGAACCCTGTCGTGTGCTGTTTGTGCAGCAGTATTTCATAAACAAATTCCTCCCATCTGTCCCATCTTACCACATCTGCCCCTGCGGCGCAACCAAAAACTAAGGGAAAAAATGGTTCTATCTGTTGGGGACAAGGCATAAGATGAATCACAGTTAAAGTTTGTCCGCCGGGCGGAAAGGAAGGTAAAATCATGGAAGGGTATTTGCAAGTGATCCCGTATTTTCCCGATAAAATTCGCGCGCCTTTGGCGGCGGCGCCATCGGAGGTACAGAAAACCGTTCGGGAAATCAGGCTGCGGCAGGGAAGGCCTGTAAGCCTCGTCCTCATGGGGACAACCGTCTTTTTGACGCCCAGCGGCGCGGTAGCAAAAACGCCCGTAAAGGACGTTCTCGTCCCGGATGAAGCCGACTTAAGAGAGTGCTTCCAACGGGTCTGCGGCTACTCGGTCCACAGCTGCGAAGAGCAGATTCGCCAGGGGTTTCTCACTCTTCCCGGCGGCCACCGGGTGGGGCTCTCGGGCACAGCGGTACAGGAGGACGGCAAAATCGTCACCCTGCGGGAGATCAGTTCGATGAACTTCCGGGTCGCCCGCAGTTTTCCCAATATCTCAGGAGACTTTGTCCGGCAGTTTTATGGGGATTCTCTTCCGTCCATTCTGCTGTCCGGCGCGCCCATGAGCGGCAAAACCACCTTTTTAAAGGACATCGTCGCCGCCCTTTCCTCCGGGAAGGCGGGGAGATACAGAAAAGTCGTTGTCATCGACGAACGAGGCGAGCTGGGGGCGGTCTACAGCGGTGCGCCCCAAATTGAGCTGGGGCCCTGCACCGACGTGCTCACCGGCTACCCCAAAGGAGAGGGGATGAACATCGCTTTGCGCACCCTGTCGCCGGAGCTCATCGTCTGCGATGAAATCGGCGGGGAAGCGGAGGCGGACGCCATCCGCATGAGTTTAAACGCCGGTACTGCCGTCTTGGCCACCGCCCACGCGGGAAATTTAGACGCGCTTGTGCGGCGGCCGCAGATTCGGGCCCTCATCGAGGAAGGGGCGTTTGACTATCTGGTTCAGCTTAGGGGCCAGGAGGCCCCTTGCCAAATCAGAGAAGTTCGGCGGATGGGCGAAGCTTTGAAAGACAGCCCGGCAGGAGGGATTCAGGTATGCTGAAACTATTGGGAATGGTGTTTCTCTTTCTCGGTTCTGCGGGGACGGGCCTGTTATTATCGAAGGGGCTTTCAAAAAGGACTGAGCTCATCCTCCTCATTCAGAAGCTTCTCTTGACGCTCTCAAACGACTTAAACTACCAGAAAACCCCGACCGTTCAGCTTCTGCGGGATTTAAGCCAGGACGAAAGCTACGAAAAGCTCGGCTTTCTCGGCGAGTTTAGGGGGCTGACGGTACAGACGGCCCCCATCTCAAGACTCTGGGACGACGCTCTCCAAAAACAGGCCGGACTGCAAAAAGAGGAGCTGGAGCTTCTGCGGGAGACGGGACGGATTTTAGGCTCTTCCGACAGTGAATCCCAGGTAAACGCCCTTTGCCTCCAGCAGAAAAAGCTGGATCTCATCTTGGCGGAAGCGATGCAAAAACAGCAGACCCAGGGAAAGCTGTTCCGGTCCATGGGCGTGCTGGCCGGGTTTCTGCTCATGATCCTCACCTTTTGAAAACAGACGGACACAGTCCGCCCCTCTAGGGCCGATACAAGACCAAATACTCCACCATCGGCCCCATCGGAACCAACAAGTGGAAAGGATGGAAGAACATTATGGACGTGGATTTGATTTTCAAGATTGCCGCCATCGGCATCATTGTGGCGGTACTCAATCAGGTGCTGATCCGTTCCGGCAGGGAGGAACAGGCCATGATGACAACGCTGGCGGGCCTTATCGTGGTGCTGATGATGATCGTCACTCAAATCAGCAGTCTTTTCGACACCATCAAGCAGCTCTTCGGCCTGTGGTGATTGGCTTGAAAGCAAGCGTTCAAGCCTGGTTTTGCGCCTTTGCCGCGAATATGATGCGACAATTTTGCGGCGGAGCCTCAAAAACGGCCAATTCCCAGAAAGGAATGAACCTGCTATGAACCTGATTGCAGTTATCGGTGTAGGCGTCGTCGCGGCGGCGTTTTCCCTGCTCTTTAAACAGTACAAGCCCGAATACTCGATGATGATTTCCTGCATTGGGGTAGTGCTTATATTTTCGGTAATCCTCATCGAGATGATTCCCGCCTTTTCCACCATGCGCAATCTCATGGCACAGGTGTCCTTCTCGTCGGAGTACATCAAAATCATCATGAAGTGCCTGGGGATTTGCTACCTGACCGAAATCGGGAGCCAGCTCTGTAAGGAGTCGGGGCAGCTTGCCATCAGCTCCAAAATCGAGCTGGCGGGGAAGGTGATGGTGCTTGTTTTGTCCCTCCCCATGTTCGAGGAGCTTTTAAAAACGGCCTTAAATCTCATCAATATCTAGCGGACAAACAAGAAGGAACGACAAAATGAAAAAAGGAATCTTATTTCTCTGTATGGCCTGCTGGGCGGTGGGATTTCTCTGGATTTTCCCGACAGAACGGGTCGTGGCGGAGGAACTGCCTTCTTACGGGCAGGAAGCCCAGAGCGAGGACGAAATCATAAAAGAACAGCTAAACGAAAGCGGCCTTCGGGGGCTTCTCACCCTGATACCGGAGGAGGGGCAGGAATTTTTCGACGGCGGCTTCGACCAGCACAGCGTCGAAAAGCTCACCCCGCAGAACTTTTTCTCCTACATATGGCAGAAGGCAAAGGACAAGGCAGCAGAACCGCTCAAACTTTTGTGCAGCATCGCTGGAATCCTCATTTTAGCCGCCCTCATCGCCGCCTTCACCGACGGAATGGACGGGACAAAGCACACCTTTTCGGTGGTGATCTCCCTCTCCATCTGTGCCGTCATGGTCACCTCCGTAACAAGCTGTATCCTCCGCACCTCCAAGGTGGTAAAGGAGCTTTCCTACTTCGTTTTGAGCTTTATCCCCGTCTTTTCCGGGGTGACGGCAGCGGCGGGAAAGCCCGCCTCCTCAGTGGCCTACCACGCCACCATCTTCGCCTCGGCCCAGTTTTTCTCCCAGCTTATGGCCAACCTCATCGTCCCGCTTTTGGGACTTTTTCTCGCTATCAGCATCGCCGGGGCCGCCACCAACGTCATCAAGGTGGACAGCCTGGCAAAAAGCCTGAAAACCGCCGCCACCTGGATTTTGACCTTCTGTATGACGGTGTTTGTGGGACTTTTGACCGTCAAGGGCTTGGTTTCAGGTGCAGCCGACACGGTTACGGTGCGAGCGACCAAGTTCATGATCAGCTCCTTCGTCCCGGTGGTGGGCGGGGCCTTAAGCGACGCCTACAACTCGGTATTTGGCTGCCTGGGAGTGGTCAAAAACACGGTGGGGGTCTTCGGTATCATCGCCATTGTCGTCACCTTTTTGCCGGTGGTGCTGGAACTGATCCTGATGATGGCGGCTCTTTGGGGTTCGGCGGCAATCGGGGACATCTTCGGCCGGGAAAAGGAGGTTTCCATCCTAAAGGCCGCATCCTCGGCCCTGACTGTCATGTTGGGGGTTATTCTCTGCTATGGCATGATGATTATTGTGTCTATCACTATCATGTTGATGCTGGGGACGGGATGAAAATAAATTTTCATCCCCGAAATTTGGCCCTTTACTGCAAAAAACGGGTCAATTTTTATAAGGTAGAATGGATGAAAGGAGCGGTAATCTATGAACACCCTGCGCACCATCGGTTACGCCATCTGCGTCACTTTGGTGGTAACCTCTATCTTTCTGATGCTGCTGCCGTCGGGCCACATGACGAAAATCGTCAAATTCGCCGTACACCTTTTCCTGCTCATCGCCATCCTCACTCCCTTCATTGGGCAGCCCATCGATTTTTCCAGCGAAGCGGAAGCCTTTACCTGGGAGCAGAACGAGACGGCCAAAAGCCTAAACGAGCTGGCCGACGAGCAGCTTTTGCGCAGTTTCGACAAAAGCCTGCGGCTTCAGGCAGAGGCGGTTTTCAAAAAATATGAGATCACACCGGAAAAAATTGAATTTAGTATGAATGTCCAGTCGGACAGGAGCATAGATATTAGTAAATTAGAAATTCTCCTGAAAGGATCGGATAAAGACCGGTGCGACAAAGCAGTACGTGAAATCAATGAACTATTTGGTGTCACTGCGGTTTTGGCGTTCACCGCCGGATGACAAAAAGGAAAGGGCAAATCTTATGATGGAAAAACTGAAGGACTCCGCTTTTGTGAAAATGCTCAAAAGCGGGGACAAAAAGGTCAAAATCATCATGCTTCTGGGGATTTTGGGCATCCTGCTCATTTTTTTGTCGCAGGTGTTTTCGTCCCCGAAACCGAAGGAGAATCAGACCGTAGAGGCCGGTGAAACGGTCACGACGGCAGAGTATCGGAAGATGCTGGAACAAGACTTAGCCGCCTTCATCTCTCAAATCGAAGGGGCGGGTGAAACGAAGGTCATGGTCACCTTGAAGGGGACGGGGGAAACCGTCTACTTAAAGGAACAAAAGACCGACGTAAACCAGCAGGGCGAAACCGGAGCGGAAAGTTTTTCCGAACACCGGAGCGTTTCCGAGAGCTACGTCGTCACCGATGGGAAGGACGGCAGAAACACTGTCGTCAAATCTCAGCTGGAGCCGGAGATAAAGGGGGTTGTGGTGGTTTGCGCAGGCGGGGACAGCCCCGTCGTTCAATCAAGGATTCTGGACGCGGTCACAACAGCGCTGGATCTAAGCTCTGTCAGAGTATATATCTCAAAGCTCGCCAAATAAAGCGAGCCATCAAACAAATCGAGGAGGAGCCTTATGAAACTCAATATGATCTTGGGAAAAAAACAAATTATCTTAGCGTCCCTGGTGCTGGTATTGGGGGTTGCGATCTATCTGAACTACACCTTCTCCGAAAGCGGAAATGGTTACGATATTACGGCTTCCGCAAACAGTGAAACCACTACCGACGATCGGACCTACGGCGAGGCCCAGCTCACCAGCGCCGCGCCCGACGAATACTTCACCGCCGCTCGCGTCGAGCGGAAAAAAGCCCGGGACGAATCGGTGGAGACGCTGGCCACTACCTTAAAAGACGGCAACCTGACCGACGAAGAGAAGGAAGTCGCCACCAACAAGGCACTGGAAGTCTCCAAACAGATCGAAAGCGAGAATAAAATTGAAACGTTGGTGAAGGCGAAAGGCTTCCAGGAATGCTTGGCGTTCGTTGACGACGAAAACGTCAAGGTCGTCGTCCAGACCGAGGGCCTCAATGCCGAGCAGGCTGCCCAGATCAAAAACATCATCGTCGAGGAGACCAATATGCCGGCGGAGAACATCGTCGTGGACGAAGTGAAATAGTTTCGTATATACAAATCACCCAAAGCGGGGGAAGAGCGGTTGTGCTTTTCCTCCGCTTTTTACGGCTTTGGGGAAATGTATAAAACCCTAAATATTTTGTATATTCTTAAAAAAGGTAGGCAAAAATGGTTGTTTCTTTGAGAAAATGTGGTATACTAGTAGACAGTAAATCTGATTTTTATGAAACTGGATCCTATAGCGGCGCCGCAGATGTGCGGCGGGCGGAACTGGAGGGCAGAATATGGAACCGAAAAACAATAAGGCAACCGGCAGTATGAAAATTTCCGAAGAAGTCGTCGCCACCATCGTCAAATCCGTTTTAAGTGAGATCGAAGGGGTACATTCTCTGGCGACCCGGCCGGTAGCCCCTTCCGAGATGCTGATGAAAAACACCTCTCTCAAACCCATCACCATCTACCTGAGCGCCGATGTGGCCGCCATCGACATCTGCGTGAACCTCTGCTTTGGAGTCAAACTCAAAGCGATTGCCGAACAGATCCAGCAGCGGGTAAAGGACACGGTTCAGGATATGACCGGCATCGCCGTCAGTAAGGTGAACGTTTACGTGGCTGGCGCAAAACAGAAAGAACAGGCCTGAGTATTCAAAGCCCTCTATAACCGTTTAGGGGGCTTGATTTTGTGTTGTGGAAAGCGGCCCGGAGGTTCAAACGGGCCCGGCAAAACGCTGTAACTTGAAAACACTTTGGAGGACTTATGAAGAAGATCACAAGACATCAGATGCGGGAAAACACTTTTATCCTGGTTTTTGAAAAGCTGTTCCGTGAGGAAAGCGCCGACGACATTTTAGAGCTGGCGAGAGAGTGCGAGGACCTGACGATAAACGACCAGGTGGAACAGATGTTTAAAGGGGTGCTCGACCATGTGGCGGATATTGATGTCCTCATCGAGAAAAACCTCAAAAACTGGAAGAAAGAGCGCATTTCCAAAGTGAGCCTCGCAATCCTGCGGCTGGGCGTATATGAAATCCTCTACTGCTCCGATGTGGACAACGACATCGTTGTCAGCGAGTGTGTGAAACTTGCTACCACCTTCGCTTTTGACGACGACGTGTCCTTCGTAAACGGGGTTTTGGGTTCTATTGTTCGGGGGCTTGAGGCGTAATGCCCCGGTATTTCGGCATCGACACCAGCAATTATACCACCTCGGTCGCTTTGTTTGACAGCGAAACCGGCGATGTTTTCATGGAAAAGAAGCTCCTGCCCACCAAAGAGGGGAGTTTAGGGCTTCGGCAGAGCGACGCGGTGTTCGCCCATGTAAAGCAGCTGGGGGAGCTGGCCCATAGGCTCATGGACGGGCAGCCGGGGGAAATCAAGGCCGTTGGCGTGTCAGTTTTTCCCCGAAGGGCAGAGGGTTCCTACATGCCCTGTTTCCTGGTGGGGGAGACGGCGGCGGAAGTGCTGGGAGCTGTCAATCACGTTCCGGTGCATAAATTCTCCCATCAGGAAGGCCATTTGGCGGCGGCTTTATACAGCGCCAAAAAGCTCTCCCTTTTAAAGAAGCGTTTTATAGCTTTCCACCTTTCCGGCGGCACCACCGACGCTTTGCTGGTGGAACCCGGGAAGCCTTTTTTTTCGGTGACCCCTGTGGCCAAATCACTGGACTTGAAGGCGGGGCAGGTGGTGGACCGGGTAGGGCTGATGCTGGGGTGTAACTTCCCCTGCGGTCCAGAGTTGGAGAAGCTCGCCCTCCAGTGGGAGGAGCCTGTCAAGATAAAACCCACCATGAAGGGAGCCGACTGCTGCCTTTCGGGGGTGGAAAACAAATGTCAGAAATTCCTGGATGAAGGAAAAGCTCCCGCCTATATCGCCCGGTACTGTATCGAAGCGGTGAAAGCCGCCCTCAGTGCCATGACCGAAGCGCTTCTTTCGGAGTACGGCGACCTGCCGCTGCTCTATGCAGGCGGGGTCATGTCCAATTCCATCATCCGCGGTTACATAGAACAAAAATACGGAGGATTTTTTGCCGAACCCCGGTTTTCTTCCGACAACAGCGCGGGGATCGCTTTGCTGGCCGCACTATCGGAGGGCTTTGAGCCGGGAAATTGAGGAACTTATTGTTATGGATCAGATTTTGACCGTCTCCCAGGTAAACGGATACTTAAAGCAGCTTCTGGACGAGGATGTCCAGCTCAAGAGCATCTTTATCCGGGGAGAGATATCCAATTTCACAAACCACCTGAAAACCGGACACTACTACTTTACCTTAAAAGATCAGAAAGCCTCCATCAAAGGCATCATGTTCAAGTGGAACACCCAGCATCTGCGCTTCATGCCCCAAAACGGCATGAACGTCATCATCTTCGGCAGCGTCCAGCTCTTCGAACGGGACGGCATCTGCCAGATCTACTGCGCGGACATGCAGCCCGACGGGGTGGGGGGCCTTTACATGGCCTTTGAGCAGCTCAAGGAAAAGCTGGACAGACAAGGGGTGTTTGACGAGGAACATAAAAAACCGCTGCCGCCCATGCCCTCCCGTATCGGGGTGATTACCGCCAAAACCGGGGCCGCCATTCACGACATCTTAAATATTTTGAGCCGCCGGTATCCCATCGGAGAAGTGGTGCTGATTCCGGCGCTGGTGCAGGGGGAAAACGCCCCCGATTCCATCTGTGACGCCATCGGGAAGGCGGAAGAATTGAATCTCGATGTGCTCATTATCGGCAGGGGAGGCGGGTCGCTGGAAGACCTGTGGGCCTTCAACGACGAACGGGTGGCCTACGCCATCTACAATTGTACGATTCCTGTCATCTCGGCGGTGGGGCATGAAGTGGACTACACCATCGCCGATTTCGTCGCCGACCTGAGAGCCCCGACTCCGTCCGCAGCAGCAGAGCTGGTTGCCCCCGATGTGCAGAACCTCATGCAGGCGGCGGCCCTGATGGGACAGGAGCTGAAGACTGCGATGTTGGACATCCTCCGGGACAAAAGCGATGAGCTGGAAGCTCTCAGAAACCATTTGCAGGCAAAGTCCCCGGAAGTGGTGGTGGAGCGGTCAGAAGAACAGCTTGGTTCCCTCAATAACCGTCTTACCGCAGCGGCAGAACAGGCGGCAAAGGTCAAATCCATCACTTTTATGGGGCTTGCAGGCAAACTGGAAGCGCTAAGTCCCCTAAAGGTCCTCACCCGCGGGTACTCCATCACCTTTTTAGGCGAAAAGACCATCGCTTCGGTGAAAGAGGTTGCGGATGGGGACGAAATCCGCACTCAGGTGTCCGACGGAACTATCGTGAGCACCGTGACAAAAACTGAATGGAGCAAAGGAGCAGCCTTGAAAACGGCTGAATAAATGATATGGCACAGAAAAAACAGACGCTGGAATCGGCTATGGACGCCCTCCAGCAAATCGTCGAAAAACTGGAAGCGGGTTCCCTCCCGCTGGAAGAATCTTTAAAACTCTACGAAGAGGGTGTCAAGCTGACCGCCTTCTGCGACAAAGAGCTCAAAGGGGCGAAGCTTAAAATCAGCGAACTCAAAGCCCCACAGGGAGAAACGGATGAAACAGATGAATGAATATATCGCCCTTGTCGAGGGGGCACTGGATAAAGCGCTGGGGAGTACCGACGAGTATCAGGTGCTCCGGGCCATGGCCTACAGCGCCGAAGCGGGAGGCAAACGCATCCGCCCTGTATTGCTGCTTATGTTCTGCCGGATGCTGGGCGGCGAGGTTCAACAGGCCATACCGCTTGCCTGTGCTGTCGAGATGATCCACACCTATTCCCTGATCCACGACGACCTGCCCTGTATGGATGACGATGATCTGCGGCGGGGAAAGCCTTCCTGCCACAAGCAGTTCGGGGAAGCGACGGCGCTTTTGGCCGGTGACGGGCTGCTGACGATGGCTTTTTCGATGATCGCATCGGCAGAGCTTCCCGCTGAAATCCGCATCGGCGCCATCAAAATCCTGTCGGAACGCGCAGGTGTTTTCGGCATGATCGGCGGGCAGGAGATGGATTTGCAAAATGAGGAAAAGGGGAGTGAAGTGTCCCCGGAGACGCTGGAACGCACCTATGCCCTCAAAACCTCCGCATTGCTGCAAAGCGCCTGCGAAATGGGCGTTCTGGCCGGCGGAGGCGACGAAGAAGCCGTCCGCAGGGCCGGCGAATACGCCTATCACCTGGGGCTTGCATTCCAGATCGTCGACGACATTTTAGACGTGACAGGGGACGAAAAAACCTTAGGCAAACCCATCGGAAGCGATGAGGAAAACGGAAAGGCCACCTATATTTCCCTCTACGGTCTTCAGAAAGCGCAGGAGCTGGCTTCTGAGCACAGTGCCAAGGCACTTTCCGCTTTGCAATATTTTTCCGGCAGCGGGGAACTGAAAACGCTGACGGAAAACCTGCTTTTCCGGGAAAACTAAGAAAAAATCCCCGGAACGCCGTTGTTTCAAAATAGAATGGGACGCAGGTATTTGAATGGAGCGTTCTCCAAAGAAAGGACATGGAGCTTCTCATGACGGAATTTCTCGATTTGTTCAGCAATTATATTCTGCTGTCCGCTCTGGCCGCCTGGCTGTTGGCGCAGATTTTAAAGGTGATTTTCTACAGCATCAAAAACCACACTATCAACCTGGAGCGGCTTATCGGCGCGGGCGGCATGCCCAGCTCCCACACTTTAACAGTGGCGGTAGGGCGCTTAGAGGGCCTTGGGTCTCCCATGTTCGCCATTGCCTTTATCTTGGCCTGCGTCGTCATGTATGACGCCACAGGCGTCCGCCGCGCGGCTGGGGAACAGGCTAAGGTGCTGAACAAGCTGATGTTTGCGCACAGCGAGGAGGATGAACCGATGGACGCTGAAAAAGCCCTCAAGGAGTTTCTCGGCCACACCCCGCTTGAAGTGTTCGGCGGCGCCATTCTGGGAATCGCTGTGGCCCTTCTGCTCCCCATGTCCATATAAGAGGGGGCCTTTTCAATGAACCGATATCCGATTCTCGACCGTGTCAATTCCCCGCAGGACGTGAAGAACCTAAACCGGAAGGACCTTAAAACGCTCTGTGCCGAGGTGCGGGAGTTTCTAGTAGAACATGTCTCTAAAACCGGCGGCCATCTAGCTTCCAATCTAGGCGTGGTAGAACTGACCGTCGCTTTGCACCGGGTGTTCGACACCCCCTGGGACAGCATTATCTGGGATGTGGGACACCAGTGCTACACCCACAAGATCATCACCGGGCGCAAAGACCAGTTCGACACCCTCCGCCAGCCGGAGGGCTTATCCGGTTTCCCAAAACCCGATGAAAGCCCCCACGACGCTTTCATCGCAGGGCACAGCTCCACCTCCATCTCGGCGGCCTACGCTATCAGCAGAGCCAACCAGATGAGTCAAAGCAACTCCCACGCTATCGCCGTCATCGGCGACGGGGCCTTTACAGGCGGCATGGCCTACGAGGCCCTTAACAACGCCGGACGGAGTCGCTCCAACCTGATTATCGTCTTAAACCACAACGCCATGTCCATCGGGCGCAACGTGGGCGCTTTCGCCCGCTATCTGTCCGCTATCCGGCTCCAGCCGGGCTACCTGCGGTTAAAAGACCACACCGAAACGGTACTGGATCACATCCCACTGGTAGGCAAACCGGTGAAAAGAGTGGTGCAGGGCTCCAAAACGGCGCTGAAAAACGTTCTGTACCATTCCACCTTCTTTGAGGAGATGGGATTTACCTATATCGGGCCGGTGGACGGTCACGATCTGAAAGCTCTCGAAAAAGCTTTTACCCAGGCAAAGCTTTTACAGCGTCCGGTTTTCGTCCACGTGGAGACGGTGAAAGGCAAAGGCTACGAATTTGCCGAGAAAAACCCTCTTGTCTACCACGGCATCAGCAAATTCGACGTAGAGACCGGCAACCCCGACCTGCCCGAAGAGGACAGCTTTTCGGTGGTGTTCGGAAACTATCTGACCCGCTTAGCCGACTGCGACGACAAAATCTGCGCCATTACGGCTGCCATGAAGCAGGGGACGGGCCTTACCCCCTTCTGCTCCAAACACCGCAACCGCTTCTTCGACGTGGGGATCGCCGAGCAGCACGCCGTTACCTTCGCGGCAGGGCTTGCGTCAAAAGGTTACATCCCGGTTTTCGCGGTTTACGCCACCTTTTTGCAGCGAGCCTACGACCAGATTCTCCATGACGCCGCAATTGAACGGCTCCACGTGGTGCTGGCTGTTGACCGGGCGGGACTGGTGGGGGACGACGGCGAAACCCATCAGGGCGTTTACGACGTGGCCTATCTGACGAGCATTCCCGGCGTGACAGTTTATAGCCCTGCCACAAATGAGGAGCTGGAGGCCCAGCTCTACAAGGCGGTCTACGGGACAGAAGGCGTCGTCGCCGTCCGGTATCCCCGGGGCTGCGACAAAAAAATCTACTGTGCTGAGAATCCGGCGGCGGATTATCTGTTTCTTTCTGAGGGGGGCAAAAACCTCGCCATCAGTTATGGCAGGATTTTCCATGATTTGTTCGCCGCAAACGAGGGAGGGCATTTCGGAGCGCTTTTGAAACTCAACAAAATCAATCCCTTGTCCGACGAGCTGATTAAAAAAATCGCCGCTTATGAGAACATCGTCTTTTTCGAGGAAGTGGAGCAAAACGGCTCCATTGGGGAACATCTGCTGCTGCTATTGAGTCAAATTGGCTGGCAGGGGCGTTACCGCTTAGTATCCCTGCCAAACGGCTTTTTCAAGCAGGGCAAGGTGCCCCAGATGCTCAGAGAATACCGTCTGGACAAGGAAGGCATGATGGAAATT